>CAXTTS010000016.1:4838-27161 GCA_964247265.1 uncultured Sphingomonadaceae bacterium | reverse complement strand
ATCAGCGCGCCCGTGTGAATCCCCCATCGACTCAGGTCGGGCGGAAACCGCTCTAAACTACAAAAAGCCCGCTAAGTCTTTCGACTTGCAGGCGTTTTGTTGGTTGCGGGGACCCGCTTTCATCTTAACTTGCGACCTGAAAGGACCCTCCTGAACGCCGTAGCGGCCAGCGTCACGGCTACTCCGGTTGAATTTGACAGGCTCTTTCACGCGGCTGCATGATGCGGAGGTCGGCTGCGACGAAGGGTCGACCCGCCGTCGGATGGCGGTAATCAGGGTCTAGACCTTGCACATGTTTGTTACCTGACAGGCAAATCGACCCTGATGGAACGGCGGAAACGTTCATTCGGACTGTTCCTCCGGACTATACCCCCCCGGCCATTGCCTTGACGATCAAAGACCGGAACTGCTGGCCGGGAAACGCTCCAGTACCATTGACCAAAAGTTGCTTCGGTATTGCCATCAAGCGCCGGACACGCGTCTGGGCGCGGCTTTCCGATAGCGCACTGCACCGTCGAACCGCTCATGCGCGAGATGGTGTCAACGGCGGACCAATTCCAGGCCAAGGGGGCGGAGTAAAACCAGGCCAGTGACGATGATGGCCTGACGATATGCAAAGGGCCCCAATTGGGGCCCTTTGCATATCGTCTTCTGTCTTCTGCTAGGGCTGGAGTATCTCGCCGGTGTCTGGGTCGGCTACGACACTGGCCTGGTTTTGCTCCGCCCGTCCGGCGGCGCGGCGGCGGCCAGCCGACTGCTTGAGGCGGTAGCTGTCGCCATTCATGGTCAGGATGCTGACGTGGTGGGTGAGCCTATCGAGCAGCGCGCCGGTGAGACGCTCGGATGCAAGAACCTGCGTCCAGTCCTCGAATGGGAGGTTGGACGTGATGATGGTCGAACCGCGCTCATAGCGCTGCGATAAAACCTCAAAGAGCAGTTCGGCGCCGGTCGGCGAGAGCGGCACGTAACCAAGCTCGTCGACGATGAGCAGCTTCACCGCCGCCAGGTCGCGCTGGAGCTTGATTAGGCGCCGTTCGTCGCGGGCCTCCATCAATTGGCTCACCAGCGAGGCGGCGGTCGTGAAGGCGACCGTGAAGCCTTTCTGGCAGGCGGCGAGTCCGAGCGCGAGGGCAACGTGGGTCTTGCCGGTGCCGCTATTGCCAAGCGCGATGACATTCTCGCGGCGCAGGATGTACTCGCAGCGGGCGAGCTCCAGCACCATCATCTTGTTGAGGCTGGGAATAGCGGTGAAGTCGAACGTGTCGAAGCTTTTGACGGCCGGAAACCGGGCGGCACGGATCCGCCGTTCGATGGTCCGGCGCTCGCGGTCGATAAGTTCGAGTTCGATGAGCCGGAGCAGGTAGCGCGGGTGGTCTACGCCGCTTTGTGCGCATTCGCGGGCGACCTTCTCATATTCCCGCAGGACGGTGGGCAGCTTGAGCTGCTTGAGATGGTGCGCGAGGAGCGCCTGGGGCGTGCCGCTCATCGTGCCGATGGGCATGCTGGGCTCTCCCTTGGTCATGCCGCGAGCACCGCATAGTCGGCTGCGCACGTCGTCTTCACGTCCATCCTGGGCAAATGCGGGTAGGCAGCCAGATCGAGCCGGGGTGGTCGTCGCTCGATGCGTGCGAGCGCGATGAGTTTAACGGCGTCGAACCCCGGCGCCCCGAGCTGGATAGCTTCGGAGACAGCGCTGGTGACAACGCCGAGCGGCATAGCTTCGAGCAGCCGCAACACCTGGATGAACTCGCGTTTGCCCTTGTTGCCCATGCGCGCCTCCAGCAGATGGCGCAGATGCTGGAACACCTCCGGCAGGTCCCAGCCTTGTAGCGCCGCCGCCTGGTCGAGCGCGCCTGGCTTGGTCTCGAGGAGCGCCAGATAGTGCAGCGGGTTGGAGACGAAGACGCCCTCGCCATAGCAGCGCGGGTGCCGGGCGACCTCCTCGCCCGCGCACAGGATGACGACCTCCTCGACGAATCCTTTCACCAGCACCTCCTGAAAGGCGTAGGCCGTCGGCACCGAATAGTCGTTGGTCCGATATCGCACGAGCGCCGTTGACGACACGCGTGCCGACCGCTTTTCGCAGGGCTCAAGCGGCACCGCCGGCAAGGGACGCAGTGCTTGCGTGTCGGCCACCAGGCGCTCGCCGATGGTGTCGGCATGGCGGCCGGCACGCTCCGCCTGACGAGCACGACAACGCTCTTCGAGATGGGCGTTCAATTCGTCGAAACTGGCAGCGACCGGTACGGGCACCATGAAGTTGGCGCGCGAAAACTTCACAAGCCCCTCGACCTTGCCCTTGTCGTTGCCCTTTGCGGGCCTGCCGAAGCGGTCCCGGAACAGATAGTGGCTGCACAGCTCGGTGAAGGCGCGCGTCCGCTCGCGCTTCCCGTCGCCGCAGATCTTCGCCACCGCGATCTTCGTGTTGTCGTAGAGGATGGATAGCGGCACGCCGCCGAAGAAGGCGAAGGCCGAGACATGCCCGTCCAGAAAGGCCTCGGTCGTCTCGCGCGGATACGCCTTCACGAAGCACGCGTCCGAATGCGGTAGATCGATGCAGAAATAGTGGATCTTCATCCGCACGCCGCCGACGATGCCGACCGCTTCGCCAAAGTCGACCTGCGCATGTCCGGGCGGATGCGCCAGCGGCACAAATGCCTCGCGACCCCGTGCCCGGCAAAGGCGGACATAGTCCTTCACCACCGTGTAGCCGCCCTCGAAGCTATGTTCGTCGCGTAGCCGCTCGAAGATGCGCTTCGCGCTATGCTGCTGCTTCGTCGGCGCCAGGCGGTCCGCCACCAAGATCGCGTCGATGACCGGCAACAACGGTCCGAGCTTCGGTTTGTCCGCCGCCTTCTTCCGCGTGTAGCCCGGCGGCAGCGAGAACCGGCACATCTTCGACACCGTCTCGCGGCTCAACCCGAACTCGCGGGCCGCCTCACGACGGCTGTGGCCCTCCACGAACACGAACCGCCTGATCGCTGCGTAACTCTCCACGACGAACATCCCGGCCGCCCCGCAAAAAAGGGCAGCTCTACCACTGGCCGGATTTTACTCCGCCGCGCTCAGCTCAGCATATCGCCGGCGCTCCAGTGGCCTGGTTTGTCACCGCCCTACACACTCGGCCAAACAAACGACTGGATGAACGAAATCTACCCACTGTGGGTCGAGGCCTATGGCGTGATGATCGTGACCCCCGGTCGACTAGTATCGGACCTCGTCGCCGATCAAGCTGATGATGGATAGCATGGTCTGCGCCGATGGCGGCAATGCAGACCCGTCGCTGACCCGCGGGGAGAACGCCAAGGAAGCCAAGCGGCAGGAGTTGAAGGGCTGGCCATATCCGCGCCACCTTGCCGGACGGATGTTTTCGGTCGTCGTGCATGGCGATGTCGAGGAGGCCGAGAATCTCCGTCGCGCACTCGGCGACTCGATGCGCTTCATGCATATGGACTCAGCCGGCGCTTCGACCGAGCTCGATCGCTATATCGGCTATTGGAAGCCCTATGCGACGAGCCGTGACGAACTCGACGGCGATAGCGCAATTCAGGAGGAAGTGCGCAACGCCGCCCGTATCCTGGGCGAGGCCTGGCGGCACGCCGCGCCGGGCGATTGCTCCAGACCGGCGAGACGATCGAGGAGCCCCGCCCGAAATAGACCCGCCCGCTCGGCCGATCAGGCGCGATGCATCAGCCGTTCGTAGAAGCCACCGAACATATCATCGCGCGAAACGAGGTGAACTTCGAGAATCCAGTAGCGTTCTCGCCCGTTCGAAGCGGGATCGCGCAGGCGCGTAGGATTTTCGGCCGCTATGCGTTGATGCTCCTTGCGCCCGCGCAGGTATTTGTGCGGGAATTCGGCGACGATATGACCGGCGATCTTCCCGCCGAAGCGCCATCCCGATCGTTCGGCCAGATCGCAGGCGAAGGCATATAGCGCCGCCCCGGTCACGTCCGGCTCCGCCTCGAACCGCGCCTGCACGGCGTCGAATTGCACGAGCAAATCGGCGCAGCGCATGCTTGCGCGGATCGCTGCCCACCGCATAGCTCCGTCCGACATCCGCCTCATATTCACCGAACACGGGGCCGAGATCGAGGAACACCATGTCGTCCTCGCCGATCAACCGGTCCGCCGGATTGTCCCCCGCCGTCGCCAGCGTGTTGGCCCCCGCCCGAACGATCCGCTTGTGCCAGTGGCGCGTCACGCCGAAATCGCGCCCGGCCAAGGCGCGGATATCCCGCTCGACGTCGCGCTCGCTTCGCCCGGCGGCGATCAGTCCAGCCACCTCGATCGCATCGAGCAAATCCAGCGCCCTGCCTTCGGCAGTGAGCAAGGCGGCCAGGCGATCGGATTCGTTCGTCATAAGAACGCTCTGCCGATGCGGATCGCGCGGATCAATACACGTCGCGAGCGTAGGCCCCTTCGTGCGCCATTCGCCCGAGATAGACGCCGGCATCCACCCCTAGCATCGGCCGCAACACGACCTACCCCACCCGCATACCTTCCGTTTCCCCGATCGGATCGTCGTCGCGCAGCGTCTTTTTCGTCAGCAGGCGGGCGAAGCGGGGGCGAAGCTTCATTTCGATATCGTCGATGATCTCATAGATCGTCGGCACCAGCACAAGCGACAGGATCGTCGAGCTGATCAGCCCGCCGATCACCGCCACCGCCATCGGCTGGCGGAAATCCGATCCCTCGCCGAGGCCGAGCGCGGTCGGCATCATGCCGGCGATCATCGCGACGGTGGTCATGATGATCGGTCGGGCACGCTCCCGGCAGGCGTTAAGGATCGCGAGACGCTGGGGCTGCCCGGCCCTTTCGTCCTCAATCGCGAATTCGACGAGCAGGATCGAATTCTTGGCGGCGAGACCGAGCAGCATCAGCATACCGATCAGCACCGGCAAGGTGATCGCCAGCCCGGCGATCTTCAATGCGAGGAAAGCGCCGAGCATCGTCAGCGGCAAGGCGGACAGGATCGTTATCGGTTTGAAGAAGCTGCGAAACAGCAGCACCAGTACCCCGTAGATCAACCCGATCCCCGCCCCCATCGCGAAGATGATTCCAGCGAACAGTTCGCCGAGTGCTTCGGTATCGCCGGTCGGGGTCTCGCGCACGCCGGGCGGCAGGTCGCGCAGCGCAGGCAGCCGGCGAATCTCGGCGAGCGCGGTGCCGAGCGTCACGCCGTTGAGATCGGCCTGCACCGATACCCGCCGCTCGCGATCGTAGCGGACGATCGTGCCCGGCCCGGCCTCGAAGCTCAAAGTCGCGACGCTCGATAGCGGTGCGGTGCCGCCATCCAGCGTAGGAATACGCAGCCCGGCCAAAGTCGCGAAGTCCGCCCGCGCGCTTTCCGGCAGGCGCACGCGGATTGGCAGCCGCCGCCGCTCGACCGAGAATTTCGGGATGTTGGCGTCGATGTCGCCGATCGTCGCCACGCGGATCGCTTCGGATATCGCCGCCGAGGAGACGTTGAGCCGTGCAGCCGCATCGGGCCGGGGCCGCACGACGAGTTCTGCCGAGGCGGGCGGTGGTGCCGGGCGTGGTTCGATCAGCGAGGGCAGTCGCCGCATTTCGCGCCACAGCCGCAGCTGCGCCGCCTCCAGCCTCGCGGAATCGTTGCCGGTTAACACGACCTCGACCCCGGCGCGGCCGAAATCACCCTGCGCGGTGACCCGCATGTCGGGGATGCCGCGCAACATGTCCGCAAGCGACCGCTTGAACGCATCGGTCGACATATCCCGATCGTCGCGCAACACCACGCTGATCGTTCCGGTCGTCACGTCCGTCGCGCTTGCCTGCAGCGGGTTGCCCCCGGCCGAACCGATCTGGGCGAACACGCGCAACACCTGCGGCCGCTGCTGCAGCTTGCGCGTCACCTCGCGGAAAGCGGCGTCCATATCGCGCGTCGTCGCCCCACGCGGGCCTTCGACCGAGAGGTAGAGGAAGCCCGGATCGGCGACGGGCTGGAAGCCGACCTGAATTGTCGCGGCGATGCCAAGCGCCCCGAAGAACGCCAGACCGCCGAGGATCACCGAGGTCCAGCGGTGCGCCAGCGCCCAGTCCAGCACCACCGCATAAGGCCGGATCATCGCCGGGGCCGCACCCGCATGCGCCGCCGGACGCAGAAAATAGGCGGCGAGCAGCGGCGTGACGAACCGCGCGACGATCAGCGAGAAGACCACCGCCACGGCCACGGTCAGGCCGAACTCGCGGAAGAATTGGCCGATCTGGCTGCCCATGAACGATACCGGCAGGAATACCACGACGATCGTCGCGGTGGTGGCGATCACCGCCAGTCCGATCAGGTCGGCGCCGATCAGCGCGGCGCGATAGGGGCTCGCGCCCTGCTGGATACGCTTTTCGATATTCTCGATCTCGACGATCGCATCGTCGACGAGGATGCCAATCACCAGCGTCAGCGCCAGCAGGGTGATGATGTTCAGGCTGAACCCGAGCAGGTGCATCACCGCGAACGTGGGTATCAACGACAAGGGCATGGCGAGCGCGGTGATCACCGTCGCACGCCAGTCGCGCAGGAATATCAGCACGACGAGCGCCGCGAGGATCATGCCTTCGATCAGGGCATGGATGGTCGCGACATAGCTGTTCCGCGTCTGCCGCACGGTCGAGACCACTTCGGTGATGCTGACGCCGGGATGATCCACCGCAAGCTTGGCGATCGCGCGCTGGACCGCCGCCTCGACCGAGACTTCGCTCGCGCCGCTGGTGCGGCTGACCTGAAACGCGACCGCCGGATGGCCGTCCAGCCGGGCGAACGAGCGTTGTTCGGCAGTGCCATCGGCTACCGTCGCGACATCGTCCAAGCGGATATAGCGGCCCGCCGCGATCGGGATGGTCAGCGCGCGCAGCGCCTCAACGGTCTGCGCCGATCCGAGTACCCGCACCGTCTGCTCGCGCTCGCCGATATCGGCACGGCCGCCCGGATCGTCGCGATTATACACGGCGAGCGCGCGGTTGATCACCCCCGCCGTGACGCCGCGCGCGGCAAGCCTCTCCGGATCGAGCGTGACGTTGATCTCGCGCGCGACGCCGCCGACGCGGACGACCTGCGCCACGCCGCGTTGCGCCTGCACTGCGCGGGCGACGGTATCGTCGACGAACCAGGATAGCTCGACGTCGCTCATCTGCGGGCTGCTGACCGCATAGGTCAGGATCGGCGCGCTGGAGACGTCGACGCGGCGGGTGCTCGGCGGATCGATGCCGGCCGGCAATACGGCGCGGGTCTGCTCGACGGCGGTGCGCACATCGTCGACCGACTTCTGCATGTCCGAGCCGATCTCGAACTCGGCGGTGGTGGTGGACGAGCCAAGCACGACAGTCGAACTGATATGCCGCAGCCCCGAAATGCCCGAAAGCGCATCCTCGATCGGGCGGGTGATCTGCGTCTCGATCTCGGACGGCGCCGCACCATTCTGCGTGACGGAGATCAAGACGATCGGGAATTCGACGTTCGGCATCCGCTTCACCGGCAGCACGATATAAGCGGCGATGCCGGCGACCGTCAGCGCGATCGTCAGCAGGATCACCGGGATCGGATTGCGGATCGCCCAGGCGGAAACCTTGATCGTCATCGTCCGGCGCCCCGCTCCGGCAGCGGCGCAACCTTGTCGCCGTCGAGGACGAAGCCCTGACTTCCGAGCAGGACGCGCGCGCCGAGCGGCGGGCCCTGCACGAGTTCGACATAGCCCCCGCCCCGCCGCCCGACCGTTACCGGCACGGTCGTCACGATATTGCCGTTGCCGACCGTCATCACCGTCGCGCCGCCGGCGCCATATTGCACCGCCGCCGCCGGGACTGACCGGATCGGCAACTTCGCCCGCTGTTGCAGGATCGCCTGCGCGAAACCGCCCGGCCGCAGATCAGCACGCTTCGGCAGCAGGATGCGGACACGCGCGAGGCCGGTACTGCGCTCGACCTCGGCGCCGACCAGACGCACGACACCGTCAACATGGACTTCGCCGGGCAAGGCGACATCGGCGCGCTGGCCGATACGCACCAGGCGCACCGCCTGCTCCGGAATCTCGGCATCGAGTTCGACAAGCCCGCCCCGCGCGATGCGGAACATCGGCGTCGCCGAGGACGAGACGTCGCCCGGCCGCACCGTCCGCTCGAGGATCGTGCCCGCAACCGGCGCGCGGATCTCCATCAGCCGCCCGCGCACCTGCTGCGCGCCGAGCGAGGCACGCGCCTGCGCTACCGCCGCCCGCGCCGTGCGCGCGCCGAGCCGCCGTTCGGCGATCGCCTCGTCCGACAATACGCCGCTTGCCTCTAGGCCCGCCACGCGCGCCGCCTCCTGGTCCGCTTTCTCGGCGGCGACCCGCTGCTGATCGAGATTGGCTTGCTGCTGGGCGATGTCGGCGCGCAGCAGGCTATCGTCGAGCCGCGCGAGCACCTGCCCCGCGCGCACCGTATCGCCCTGATCGACATAGACGTCGCGCACCTGATAGCCGGCCAACTGACTGCCCACCGCGGCTTCCTCGCGCGGCACGAGCCGGCCGGAGGCGGTCAGGTCGCTGGCCAATGGCTGGTCCGCCACCGTGGCGACACGAACCGAGCGCGGCGGCTCGGCCCGTGTCGCCACGGAATCCGATCGGCCACATCCCGTCAGCGTTGTCGCCAGGATCAGGGCGGCCCCCGCCCCCAAGGCTCGCCGGCCGATCATCGCCGCGCCTCCGCTGAAGCCAGGCCGGCGGCGGGTGGGGTCCAGCCCCCGCCGAGCGCCTTGAACGTATCGACGGCGTCGCGCAGCGTGATGGCCTGCAATTCGCTAAACGCCTGCAGATTGGCCCGCCAGGTGCGTTCGGCCGCTAGCAACGTGGTGAGATCGATCACCCCGGCACGGAAGCCGAGGTTTCGCGCGGTGAAGGCGGCGTGCGATTGCCCCTCCGCCTCGGCCAGCCGCTCCAGCCGCGCCTGATCGGCGGAGAAAGCGGTCAGCCGGGTCTCGGCTTCGCCATAGGCCTGTTGCACCGCCACCTCGAACGCGATCACCGTCTGTTCGGTGCGTGCGTCCTGTACCCGAATGCCGGCGAGCAGCCGCTTGCGATCGAGGATCGGCAGGGTTAGCCCGGCGGCGATGGACCAGAGCGAGGTACCGTAGCCTGCAGGCCCGCCGATCTTCGTCGTCGCGGCATTGCCGATCAGGTTGATCGTGGGAAACAGGGCCAGTTGATCGAGCCGGAGCTGTCCGGTCGCGGAGCGCAGTCGCGCCTCGGCGGCGCGCACGTCCGGCCGGCGGGCGAGGAGATCAGCCGGGGCGATGTGCGGCAGGCCCGGCGCCGCCGGCAGCCGCGCCGCGATCGGCAGCGTATCGAGCCGATCACCGGCACGCCCGATCAGCACCAGTAGCGATCGCTGGGAGATTGCCAGCGCGGCGGAGAGCGACAGGATATCGGCATCCGCCGTAGCGGCATCGGCCGCCAGCGCGGCGGCGTCAGCGCGTGAGCCGATCCCGGCCGCCACCCGCTTCGCGCCCACGCCAGCGAGGTCGCGGGCGATCCTGCCCGTCACGCGTGCCTCTTCCAGTCGGATCGCATCGCCGCGCGCCTCGAACAGCGTATTCGCCACCGAGGCGGCGAGGCTTTGTCGCGCGGCCTCCCGATCGAACCGCGCCGCCGCCAGATCGGCATTGGCGGAAACCCTCGCCGCACCCCGGCGGCCGAACAGATCCAGCTCCCAGCTGGGGCTGAACCCGGTATCGGTAACCGTCGTGTCGCCCCCGACCGTCCGCACCGTGCCGCCACCGCCGGAGATCGCGCCCAAGCCCGAAAGTTTCGCATGCTGGCGCGTGACCGAAGCCGAGAGCGCGCCTTGCGGATCATAATCGGCCAGTGCCCGGCCACGCTCTGCCTCGGCCTCGGCGAGCACCGCCAGCGCGCGACGGGCATCGGGTGCGGACACAAGCGCCCGGTCGATCAGCGCGGCAAGCTGCGGATCGTCGAACAGATCCCACCACCGATCGAGGCTCTCTACCGGGACCATCAACGGCGTGGACGCCTGCGACAAAGGCGCCTCGAACGAACCAGGCAGCCCGGCCACCGGCGCACGCACCGGGTGGACGGCGCAAGCCGCGAGCAGTATCGGGGCGAACAGCGACGCCGACCGCCGCCGCTTCAGCCAAGACATTCTACGCAAGCACGCCCCCTAAGTAAACGATCGTATATTTGACAAGCGGATGCCTGTTATGTCAACAGCTATTTACTTACAATGAAACATGCGGAGATGATGGAGAAGGCACCCGGCAAACGATCGCGCGACGCCACCTTCACGCGGGAGGCGATCCTCGACGCCGCGCGCAATTGCTTCACCAGTCGCGGCTACGAGCAGGTTGGCGTGCGCGAGATCGCACAGCAGGCGGGCGTCACCGCCGCGCTGATCAACCGCTATTTCGGTAGCAAGGAAGCGCTGTTCGGCGAAGTGCTCGATCATCGCGATCCGGGCGCTACCGATCGCGATCTGTCGTTTCAGGCGTTGATCGCCGAGCCGGCCCGGTTCGGCGAACGGCTGGCGACACGCATACTCGCCCGCCGGGGAGACCGCTCGCGTTTCGATCCAATGCTCGTCATCCTGCGATCGGTCGGCCAGCCGGCGGCCGAAGCTATCCTGCGCGAGCGGTTCGAGGTCTCACTGGCGCCGCTCGCGGCTGCTATCGGGGGTGCCGACGCTGGCATCCGGGCGGAGATGATCATGGCGACGCTCGCCGGGTTCGACCTGCTGCGTAACGTGATCAAAAGTTCGGCGCTGGCCGCCGCCGATGAGGATCGGCTGATCGCGGTCCTCGGTGCCGCCCTCCAGGCGCAGCTCGACGCCTGAGCCGCCGCTGCCGTCTCGAGCGGCCTCTCAGCACCTCATTGCGATCGCCGAACTAATGCACCGGCTCGAGTGGCGTCTGCTCCCCTCCCCGCGCTTCGGGTCCACGCAGCGGCAGGTCGGGTATGGTCAGCAAGACGATCAGTCCGATCAGCGCGATCAGCGCGCCCACCCGGAACAGCCCGGTGATGGCATTCGCGAACGCCAGGCGCAGGCCATGCTCGCTCTGCGCGACTTTCGCCTCTATTTCGACGGTGCCGGAACTCTGGCGCGCGACCGTCGCCCGCAACAGCGAGCGATCCATCGCGAGCCGTTGGGCCTGATTGAGATCGATGACCGCCCCGCTCCGCGCCCCGGCGAGGTCTGGGGCATGGCGCGGCAATTCCATTTGCAGATTGTGGGTCAACAAGGCGCCGAATATCGCGACGCCCAGCGTCGAGCCGATCTGCCGGGAAAACTGTGCCGAACTTGTGGCGACGCCGATCTGATTGGGGCCGACGGCATTCTGTATCGCGGTGGTGAAAAGGCTTTGGGAGGGGCCCAGCCCCAACCCGATCATGATCAGCAAGAGCGAAAGCTCCAACCGGCCCGTCCCCGCATCGACGCGCATCAGGAGGCCCATCCCGACCAGCAGCAGCACACCGCTGACGATCATCGTCGGCTTGTACCGCCGCGTACGGGACGCGATCTGTCCGGCGATGATCGAGCCGCCGATCAGCCCACCCATCATCGGCAGCATGATCAGCCCGCTTCCGGTCGCGTCGGCCTGCAGCACCGTTTGCATGAAGAGCGGCAGGAACATGACGATGCCGAGGAAGCCCAGGCTGAGTACGAACAGCGCCGCATTCGCTCGGGCGACTACCGGATTGCGCAACAGTCCGATCGGCAGCATCGCGTGGGCATTACCGCGTTCCACCAGCAACAGCAGGAGAAACGCCAGGAAGGCGAAGGCGAGCCCGCCAACGATGACCGGCGAGGTCCAGGCATATTCATGACCGCCCCACGAGAGCATGAGAAGCAGCGGGACGAAGGTTATCACGATGAGCACCGCCCCGGCCCAGTCGATCGGGCCGCGCGCGCTCGACGACGATGGTTGCAGTCGGGTTAACAGCACGATCAGCGCCACCAATCCGAGCGGGACGTTGAGATAGAAGATCCAGCGCCAGCCGGCGATCACCGTCTGTCCCAGATGGATCGTTCCGTGGTCCGTGAAAAAACCGCCGATCAACGGCCCGATCACGCTCGCAAGAGCGAACACGCCACCGAACAGGCCAGCATATTTTCCCCGCTCGGCTGGAGAGAAGAGATCGGCGATCATGCCGAACGCACCCGTCGCCAAGCCTCCCGCACCCAGGCCCTGAATTGCGCGGAATACGATGAGTTGGTTCATCCCGTCGCCAATGAACGGGAGCGACCCGAATTCACCGCTGATTCCGCACAGCATCGAGCCGATAAGGAACAGGATTGTGCCGGCGACGAGAATGGCCCGACGACCGAAAATATCGCCAAGCTTGCCATAGATCGGCACCAGCACCGTCGACGTCAGCATATAAGCCGTCGTGACCCACGCGTATCGTTCGAAGCCCTGGAGCTGGGCGATGATCGTCGGCATCGCCGTCGAGACGATCGTCTGATCGAGCGCGCTCAACAGGAGGACGAGCAGGATCGCGCCTATCGCGATCCTGCGATCGGGCTGATGCGCGTCGAGAGTCGAAGTGTTCGCGGACATCGAGGCTGACCCTAATCAGTCAAAAGAACCAGAGAGCAGTCTCCACACCCGCAAACGCTGCGCGCCTCGACGACCCCGACCGGGCTATGGACGAGACCGCCGTCGAAGTCGACCGCCTCGGTCTACGTCCGTTACCTTTCGCCTTAGTGCGCGGGCGGGGGAGTTTCCGTCACGGCAGCGGAGCGATGGAAGTAACGGATGTGCAGCCGTCCTCCCGCGAAATTATATATTTCGATGCTCGGATTTACCAAACCCGTCGCCACCCGCACATTGTGGAGATAGCAGGCGCCCTCCTCCCCGTTGACCATGATCTCCTTGATGTCTGTCCGCACGGTGCCGGCATAGGTATCCCACATATGATCGAACGTCTTCCAACCGTCACCGATCGGACTGCCGACAAATTCGATCACCAGACCATTAGGCGAGTATTTTTCATACAACGCCTTCATTTCCGCCCGCCTGTTGGTGTTCCAGTACAGGATCTGCTGAGTCAGGAACGCTTCTATGTCCGCTTTGCTCGTCGCTTCTGCTTGTGCCATGTTCGAACTCCATCCTGAGCCGCCGATCACGGCCGCTGCCGTGAGACCTTTGACGACGGCGCGCCGGCCGCATTTCACTTGTTCACCAAGATCTTCATTACCCACCACGCCTTAGCTCCCTGCCCGACATTCTCCGGCACAGGCGTCCGGTCCCGAGAGACCGGATGCCCGTGCCGCATAATCAGGCTACAACCACGCGCACGCGCGCGATGTTGTGGGTCGGATCCTCCGTGCTGGTCGGCGATCGCTTCAGGCCAGCACGAAGGCAGACGAAATAGGTGCCCGGTTTCGTGAAGGCGTGGGTCGTCGCGACTTTCAGCGCCGTCGTCGTCCCATTCGCTTCCTTTTGCTTCACCGGAAAATCCCACTCGCCGTCGCCGAAATCCCATTCCGCCACGGTGATTTTCCCGGCGCCGACCGGCGCCTCGACCGATCCCTCGAGACGAACCGGCTCGCCGACCCGCACATCGGCGCGCGTCTTACCGTTCGCGCTCGCCTGTACGACCGGCTGGATGCCCGCACGCTCCTTGGCCGTGGCCGGGAAGATCAGCGCATTGTCCTGGTTGAAATGAAAGCCCGTGCTGAGCGGTGGCGCCTTGCCATTCTCCGCCCATTCCTTGAGATAATACCAGACCACGCGGCCCATCGAGTGCTGGAAGTCGATCAGCCGGGTATCCCACACCCGCAGATCGCCATCGCCGACATTATAGCCGACCGCCAGCTGGGGCGGCCCGATCGCGCCATGCTCGGCCCAGTACATCCGAAAGTTCTCGTCCGCCTTCGCGCCATAGCGGCCATGATAGATGTCGGCGAAATCGGCCGTGACCGGCCAGACATAGATGTCGTGCGAAGACAGGACGTAGATCAGCTTGGACTGGAGCGCACCGCTCTGGTCGCCGAAGCTGGGCGTGGCAGGCCGCTGCGGCAACATCGGCACGCCATCCGGCGCGAACGGCCGGCCCGCGCGGCTGATCGTGTTACCCGTCATCTTCTCATAGAAGCTCGACGCGCGAACCGAGTGCAGGAAGTGGTGGATGAACGCCAGGAACTTGTGATTGTCGAGTTCGACCTCGTCGCCGGGCTTGATACCCTTCATCATTTCCGGCGTGCGCTCGGGGAAACCGGACAATCCATGGAAGGCGCCGTTGATGAAGAGATTGCGCCCCTTGGCCTCGCCGCTGAGCACGGTCATCTCGCAGCCGTAGAATTCCTGGCCGAAGCCGATATCGAGCTCGACCGCAAACGGCAGATCGGGCGATAGCACCGCATACCATTGCAGCGTCGCCGGCTCCATCGACTGGGAAATCGGTACGACCTTGGTGACCTTGGCCTTGCGCTTGATGATATAGGGCTTGAGCAGCTCGAGCTTGTCGAAGCCCTCGTATCCCGGCAACTTCCAGAAATCATCGAAATAGCTCGGATCCGAATGTTCGAGACCGGTGAAGACAAATCCGATGGTTCGCGTCGGGCGCATTTGGCTTTCGGCGCCGCGCGGATATCCGGACTTGTACAGGTCCGCCAACGCCTCGCGCTGGATCGCATCGAGCCCGGCATAAGGATCGCCCGATCCGCCCGGCTCGACTGCGTCGATTACAGCCTGCAGTTTCTCCATACCGATGAATTTGACCGCGCGTTGCAGGGCGCCGTATTGTGATACCGAAGCACTGATGATCTGCGGCGTACAACCGTGATAGACGTCAGGCGCATTCTCCATGCAATAGGCCGCACGGCCGCCACCGCCGCCGATACCGCCGATATAGCCGTGATGGGGCGCGGTGCCGTAAATCTGTTGCGCGACATAGCGCGAGAAACGCGCCGACTCCGTGCTGGCCCGCCATGTCGTCAATCCGGGCGTGCTGTCCGGCTTGTTGTTGAACAGCTTATGACCCTGATTGGACTCGATCAGGTAGCCATTCAGATCGTCGAACGCCATGTCGTATAGATAATCCCACTGTGTGGGCTTGGGATTATCGACCGGTACGGTGATGGAGCGTTCGTTGCCGCCGGCGCCGCCTTCCATCCAATGGGCGAAACGGCCACCGTAGAGCTTTGCTTCCGGGAAGTAATAGGAGAAGAGCGTATCGGTGCCCTCGAAGCCGCCGTGGACATACCGATGCGGCCGCGGGTGCGCGCGCATCTCGTCCACATCGATGAACGGCTTCCCGAAGAAGCTGTCTTTGGGCGTGTATTTGGTGTCGAGTTTACCGACAGCTGTCGAGGTCATCGCTTCTACCGCCTTCTGTCCAATTCCGACGCCGCTAAACGCGGCAGCCCCCAGTCCCCCGACGACAGCGCGCCTGCCGACGCGCAGGTATGATCCTGAACTTTCGTCATCCGGTTCCATTTGATTCTCCCAACGGTATCAGGCCTTCATGGCTTCGAGCACAGGAAGACCACCTCTTATCGCCGCGCCCAGATCGTTATGCTCGCGCAGTTCAACGACTTTTCCGTCTCTCACGAGAACCACCATGTTGAACCGGTTCGCATAATCGTAATTGGGAAATATCGTGTCTTTGATCAGATGTACGGAGGCACGTTCGCCCTCGACGGTACTCGTCATCAGTCTCGTCGTGGGTGAGACCGGCGCATCATGTTTCTCGTTACCCATGATCTTGATCAATGCCGAGATGTAGGCATCGAGATCGTGATAGCCGAAACTGGTCACCCACCAGCGGAAATCGGGCGATCTCAGTTCCGGTGCAAGCGGCCGCGCTCCCGTCAGGAAGGCCAGGGCCACCTCGCGAGTCTTAGCCTCGACCTCCGGCCCTACCTGCCGCGGCTGCCAGGCCGGACGGTCAGGCGCATGTGCCTGCGACGTCGAATAGGGCCTGTCCAGCGGCGGTGGATCGAGATATTCGCGCGCGGATCGGATCATGCCGTCGCGTATGACGAAGAGGTGATGATATACCCGGTAGACCTTGGCGCCGCCTGCCATCGTCGCCGTCTCATATTCGATCGAGACCCGATCCTCTTCGCCGGCGATGCCCAATATTTGCGATACGCGATACTCGCCCGCCTTATAGCGACCCCGGTTGATACTTATGATCGTCGGACGGTCGAAATCGCGGCGCCCGACGATCCACCACGTCGCATCGGGCGCGATGATCGCCTGCATTTTCGCCACATCACCGCTATCGCAAGCGGCGACATAGGCATGGGCCACCGCCTTATTGGCTTCTCGCGCGCCGGCATAGCCCGCCCCGGTCGCGGCCGGCACGCTGCCGGCAGCGACCAGCAGCGGCGCTGCCAGCCCGACCTGCAGCAATGCTCTGCGCGATCTATCCAATGCCTTCGCTTCGTCCATCAACTCTCTCCTCGTGTCCGAGAGATCATGTCACTGCGCGATCGTTAGAAGCTGATCGTCCCGCCGACGTAGAAACTGCGCCCGATCACGTCATATGTCGCGAAGTCCGTCGCGCCACGGCCGGTAAACTCCGGAGGACGCCGATTGCCCACGTTCGAGATGCCGGCGCGGAAGGTGAGCATCTTGCTCACCTCGAACCGCGTGAACGCATCGAAATAGGTGATCGAGTTGGTGCCGGCCAGAGTCAGCGCCGAATTAACGTTCAAAGAATTGCGCATTGGGCCGATATAACGTGCCCGCGTACCGAGTTGGAACGGACCCTTGGTGTAGGTGAAGGACGCATTCGCCTTATAGTGGGGATGCGACAGGCCGCCGATGGAATTATTGCCGATCGTACCCGCAAAGTTGACCAATGGCGTTCCCGGAAGCGCGGCAATCTCGTATTTGTCGACATATGCGACGTTGACGTTCAGCGCCACCGAGCCGGGCGATCCCTTGAACCCCAGATCTTCCAGCGCCAAGCCATAGTCGATCTGAGCGTCTATGCCCCGGGTATGATATTGCGCCAGATTCACCGTCGGTGTCGTCAGTTCGACGAAGTTGCCCGTGGAACTCTCGCGTCGGATCAACGAGCAATAGAAGTTCGACTGGCTATAGGTCGGATTCTCGCCGGCGGAATTGAAGCAGGCTCGCACGGCTGCGGCACCGGGAATGATCCCCATCGCATCCTTGATCTTGATGTCGTAAAAGTCGACCGAGGCGGAGAGACGCGACAATAAGGCCGAGGAGAAGTTCGGTCGCACCACCATGCCGAGCGTGTAGCTGTCACCGGTTTCTTGCTTGAGGTTGGTATTGCCACTGATAAGCGAAGGAACTGCCTGACCTGGGGAATTATAGGATGCGATCAGCCCGGTGGGAATGCCTTGTGCCACGCACAGCGCCGCAACCTGGGCAGCATTGGCTCCGAGGCGGGCCGCGCTGTTGTTCGAGCACGGATCGCCGCCACCCGTTGCGATCGACCCGATCGCGCTGCTTGCGGAAGATGGCGGCGCGTATAGTTCCCCGATCGAGGGCGCACGGATGGCCCGCTGGTATCCGCCGCGCAATAGGAGACCGTTGAAAGGCTCCCATTCCAGGGATGCCTTATAGGTGCTCACACCGCCTATCGTATTATAATCGGAGTAACGGTAGGCGAGATCGAGTTCCAGTCGCTTGAACAGTGGCTGATCGGTAAGCACGGGCACCAGAAGCTCGAGATACGCTTCCTTGACGTCCGTTGCGCCACTGGCAGGCGCCGTCTTGCCCGCCGATCCTAGAACACCGACGAACCCCGTCGATGGATCAACCAGAAGCAACGAGTCCGGCGTGAACGTGAACGCGTTGCGGCGATAGGCAAGGCCTGTCGCAAACCGCAATTTTCCGCCGGGCAGATCGAGCAATGCGCCCGAGATATTGGCCTCGCCGATCTGCTGACGCAATTGCTGGTAATTTGTCGGGCTGCGCAGCAACGCGGATTTGCAGGCATCCGACACGTTCAACAGCGGGAACAGATTGAGGCCGCCCGCGCAAATGCTGGCGCCGCCATCCGGCGCGTTGATCAGCGTGTTGAACACGGACCGCGACACCAAATTCTTCTGCGTGTCTCGCTCAGTCGTCTTTCCGGTCGCGAAATAAGCGTCCCACGTCCAACCGAGGCTGGGAATGTCACCCGATAGGCCGGCTTGGCCCTGCCACAGATCGGTGTCGTGCGTTTCCCCGCCAAAGCCGAGGGCATTGGCCGTTACGACATAGAAAATCGAGCCGTTCGGATTCGGTCGCGTGTTCAGCAGAGCCCGAAGATCGGGCGGGATGAACGGGTTGCTTGCCGGAACGCGCGGCACGTCATTGGCGATCGACGCGCCACCAGCGGTCGAGCTTGTCTTGAACGTCGCATAGTTGAACTGCGCGAAAGCCGAGATGTGATCGGTGAGCTCATATGTGCCCCGACCAAAAGCGGTGTAGCGCTTCAGCGGTAGCGAAAGCGTCTGGTAGTCGGACGTTCGGTACCCGATCGTCGTCCCGTTCAGCGTATAGGCCACACCCGGAAGCGCCTTCAAATTCACGCCGCCATTTTCACGCACGAAAAGCGTTCCGTCCGCATTGGTGCTGAGCGTGGTGAAGGCTTGCGGATATTGCGCGGGCGTTGCGCCATAGCGCGCGAACAAAGCGGCGACAGCGGGGCCGCTGACGAAGTTGCCGACCGTCGGCGCGATCAGGCCATTGGGTAGCTGCGAGCTCGGCAAGGTGTTCCGAAAGAAACTCCGCGAAGTCTGTGGCTCGATGGCGTTGCGATCGAAATAGCTGAGCGAGAGCACCACGTTGCCGCGCCCCTCCGCAAGGTTGGCGCCGACCGTACCGCTGACGGAGAAATTTGATCCGTCACCTTCATTAGTGATGCCTTCCTGCGAGTCGATCTCGAACCCGCTGAAATTCTTTCTTATCTTGAAGTTCACCACGCCTGCGAGGGCGTCCGAACCGTAGATCGCCGAGGCGCCGCCGGTGATGATCTCCGCACCCGAGATCAGCGATGTCGGGATACCGTTGAGATCGATCGAGTTGAACAGATCCGATGGCTGCAGTCTCTTGCCATCGAGCAGAACCAGCGTGCGACGGCTGCCGAGGCCGCGCAGATCGACGGTGGTCCGCCCGCCGCTGCCGATGCTCGTAGAGCTGGCGCCGGCGGAAACCTGCGGCAGCTGGTTGAGCGATTCTCCCAACGTCTGCTGGCCACTGACCTGAAGCGCCTGTGACGTGACCGTGACGACCGGACTTTCGGAAACATAATCGCGTCGGCCGATGCGCGATCCGGTCACGACGATTTCTCCGGCGGAATTTCCGGCGCTCGTTGGTGAGAGAGCGCTCCCGCCGATCGGCGTGGTCGTGTCCTGTGCGGTTGGCGTTACCGTGGGCGCGTCCTGCGCCATCAGTGGTACACTCCATGTTGCCACGCCGCCAAGCAACACAGCCTGCGACAAGCACCGTCCCCGACGACCGCGAATTCTCATAACCCCTCCAAACGCTTTTAATTTTTACAGACTGACAGCCAAGCCCGGACTAAATGTCGGATCCCCTGGCGACGGCACTATATTGCATATCTATGAACGTGATACCTATCTTTAGTGATGCAATACTCATCATCGTCTTAAATGACTGCCTATTTGTATATAGAAGTCGCAACCGTCGTCATCATGACATACGGCCCGGACATCACTCGATCGGTGCCGCTCGCCTGTCCCCACAGATCCGACCGGGCTTCATCAAGATCGGCGGCCCGACCTCTCGCGACACTGAATAGCGCCGTGGAATGATTGATCAATCACTCAGTGCGGCGAATCCATATCGGCGGCGGCGGGTTTCATGCGGATCGCCTATCCATCCATGCGATATCGGACACGCGCCGGCTTATCGGCGTTCGGTCGCAATGATTATGGGGTGTCGGAACACGGGATTGCCATAGGTCGCTCGAACGACACCTGGGCTAACTGCCAGCGGCTATCTCTAATATTGGTGCGGTATGGCGCATTGCGATCGACAAATGTTTCCATCGTGTGCGATCGATATCCGCGCGGCGCAGCCTGCTGCCGTGCGCGATATACCCACTGCAATAGCGGTTGCCGGTCACTCTATCCCGCCATCGCCTGGCCCGAACGTGGCGATCGCGCCGTGTCGACGTTCGCTTTCGTAGCTTCGAGCGGCGAACCATTCAGTCTGGGAACAGAGCCGGCAATGTCTCGCAGTCGACGACCGGCAGGCCCTCCGGCGCAGGAGCCCTGTTGCTCGCGGCGACCTTCCCCGCGAGCCGCCAAAGCAGGTCAACCGTAGAGGATGAGCGGGTCCGCGAGCGCAGCAACACACTGTTCAACGGAATATCGACGCGATCGATGCGGCGGTGCGCAATGTCCTGCGGCCGATCGGCCTCGATCTGCCACCAGGGTGCTCCGATGACGGGCATGCCGGTGGCGCGCAGGAAGGTCGAGACGCACTCGACGCCGGTCTCGGGGAGCTCGCTGAACCACGCGCCAAAGCGCTCCAGTCGGCTGACGACCTGATCGTGCAGAGCGGGGAAAAGACGGCGCGGGAAGATCGCGATCTGTTGTCCGTCCAATGTCGCCGGATCGATAACCTGCTGCCGAATCAGCGGCGAATCCGATCGAAGAAGCAGTCCGCCGCTCGCGACCGCCAGCGTGACATAGTCGAACTCATCAGGAACCGGCGGCGCGACGAGAGCGACGTCGATCTCCCCGGTTCGCAGCGCGGCCCAGAATTCCGACGAATTTTGATAGAAGCGGATTTTCAGCTCGATGTTCGGATAGGTGTGCATGAACCGGCCGAGCAGCGACCAGCGAACACGCGGGTGGCAGCTGCCGGTGCCGATCCGAATACTGCTCGATCGACTGTTGCGGACATTGAGGCCGATCCGCTTCAGATTTTCCGCCTCGGAGAGAAAGCCGCGGGACGCCTCGAGAAACTCCTGTCCCGCATGCGTGATCTCGACGCGCCGCGACGTACGACTGAAGAGGGCGAAACCGAGCTGATTCTCGAGATTCTTGATACGCGCGGAAAGGTGCGGCTGCGTTACCCCGAGTTGCGCTGCGGCTTTCGTGAATGAAAGCGATTCGGACAGGGTAACGAAAGACTGGATAGCCTGTGGCTCATAGCTCACTCATCCTCTCCTTATCTCTAATTTTGCGATGAGGAGATGGCATTTCGATCGCGCTGTCAAGATAGCACCCAAAGCCGGATCGCCGATCGAATGATCGGTCTTATCGCTGCACGCTGATAAAAATCGCGTCGTGGTGCCCATTTTCAGCTTTACCGCTACCGACCACAACCTTCGCTCCGGGCTTCAGTTCGGCCAATGTCCCGGTCCGCATCACAACCACCGGCACGGCGGAAGAAACGACGATATGGCGGCGCCCTCCCGCATAATCGACATCGAACTCCCGCACGCCCGAAATGTCCGAAACCGATCCGACCGAGCCGTTCGTCATGCGCGGGGTGGCGCCATCGCCCATTTGCGGCGCCGCGGCCGTGCCGGCAGCGACCGTCCCGTTAGTCATTCGCGCACCCGCCGCTTCGGCCGGTGCGCGAGAGCCCATCGGGCGGTCGCCCTCCCCGATCTTCAATCCCGGCGGCAGGATATGGACTTCGGTCGAGCGGCCGACACCGTCCGCGGTGGGCATGTTGGTCGTACCGATGAAACTGCCCGGCTTGATGTCGGCGGCCGTTCCGGGACGCGAGAAGATAATCTGCGTTCGCTCGGTTAAATCGAACGATACCGGTTGATCGAGCTTGGTCTGCACCGTCACGCCCGATGCCGAGACCGCCTGAACCATTCCCGCCGTCGTTTCCGGAGGAATCTGGGCCGGGGCGCCACAGCAGAGCAATTCGCCTGCCAGGACGGAGATGCTGATCATCGCATTGCGCATGAGAAATCCTCTTTCGACTTTGACGCTACCGGCTCGACAGGCACCGGACGACGACGCGTTAACGTCCTCCACGCTTTGCCGGCACCAGCCGCAGCAGGCTACCGCCATCGTTGAGGAGATACACGAAGCCGTCCGGCCCGATCTCCACATCGCGGATACGGTCGAGGTCGGCGATGACCATCTCCTGCAGATTGGCGCGGTCGCCATTGAAGGTGATCCGGTAGAGCGTCTTCTGTTTCAGCGTGCCCATGAACAGGCTGTCCTTCCAGCGCGGGAAGGCGTTACCCGTATAATATGCGACGTTGGACACCGCCGGGGCCGGCACCCAGCTGATCACCGGCTGCTCCATATTCGGATTATCGACATGCGAGGCGGTCGGCTTTTCGTCATACGGATGGCCCCAGGTGATCGTCGGCCAGCCATAGTCGCGCCCCGGCCGGACCAAATTGAGCT
>CAXTTS010000016.1:0-4828 GCA_964247265.1 uncultured Sphingomonadaceae bacterium | reverse complement strand
GGCCAAGCGGGGAACGGAAGCCGATGGCCCACAGATAGGGGTAGGCGTCCTTGTCGCCGACCTTCTTGCCCCGGAACGGATTGTCAGGCGGGACCGCGCCGTCTGGCATCAGGCGCAGGATCTTGCCGTCGGATGTCGTGATATCCTGCGGGCCGGCGCCGCCGACGGTGCCGATATAGACCAGACCTTTCTGATCGAAAGCGATCCGCCCGGCGCTGCCCTCCGGGGAAGGAATTTGGAGCAGTGTCTCGGAGTCGACCCAGCGCCCATCCCGAATATGGCCACGCGTGAGCGTGATCCTTCCGCGACTGGCGTAATTGGCCGGCGCATCCTCCTTCTGACCCTCGGGAAGCGCCGAGCCCTCGCTCGAAGTCAAGTAGATCCAGCCATTAGTCGGATGCACCGCGACATCGAGCAGGCGCCGCTTGAACCAGTCGCGCGGCGGCCGGCCAGTCGGCGTCCCGGCGACCGGCGCGGGGAGCAGCTTGCCCTTCTCCACGATGCGCAGCCGTCCCGCAACGGCCTCGGTAACCAGGATCCGGCCGTCCGGCAGAAACGCGACACCATAAGGCTGGTCGAACATCGCGACCTGCTCGACGCGGAAGGATTCGACAGCCGAATTCACCACGCCCTTGGGGATGTTGGCCGCGTCGCCCATGCCCGGCGCCAGCACGGAGAGCGCCGCATTGGGCGAGACCTTGCTTCTGAGAAAGGCGACGATCGACCTGACCTGGGGATCGTTCAGGACATCGATGAAAGGCGGCATTCCGGATTGCGGAAAGCCATGCTGAATATTCGCGACCATCGATTGAACATCGGAGCCGTGCCGCCAGTTAGGGCCGATGATCTTCGGCCCCGACGCGCCCTCGCCCGCAGCGCCGTGGCACGACGCACAATGTTCGGTGAAATCCGCCGGCGGCGGGACCGACGCAGGCGCCTCGGCCCCCTTCGCGGCCGGGGGGCCTTGCGCCGGCCCCATTACCGCTAACGAGGCTAGTGTCACCGCAGCGGCCAGATATATCGATCGAGTCGCGCGACCCCGCTTCATATATTTTCCTCTCGCAACTCGCTGCGCATATGAGCCGCCGCTAGGCGCACGTTGGAAACGCGACGGTCTAATATGACTGGAAGCCGACCCGGCGGACTAACGACGGACGGTTTCGACTTCGCGTCATCCACCGGGCGCGACATTATTCGACGGCCGTCACTCCCGCTTCACTTGCGGGTCATCGTCGCCATCATGGCCTGCATCAGCGGGCGCACCGCCGGCTGGCTATAAGCCTCGCCCTGCAGCCGATAGCCTTCCTTTATTTCCGGCGTGCTCGCATCCACCCAGAAACGGACGATCCGCCCGTTGGCAACGGTCCAGACGACGTTGACCGGATGGACGAGCAATTTGCCGCTGCCACGCAGTCTGCCGGTGAGAACACCTTTCATGACGATGTCCTGGCCGCGGACGGTAAAGGTCACGTCCATGCGCCGTTGTTCGATCGCGGCGTTCGCCAGGCTATGTTCGAACGGGAGGAAATTGCCCAGTTGCGCCCCGTCGACGACACCGTCGTTCGGAAATTTCGGCTCGTGCGTGGTTTCGACCTTACCGCCGAGGTACGGGACGATACCCTCGAACGGCCCGGAGCCGTCCCGATTGTGCGCCGCCTGGATCGCATCCCGGATCGCCTGGACGCTTGTGGTCGTCGGCGGCGCGACCTGCGCCGCATCGGCTGCCAGCGCCGCCGTAGTCGCCGCCGGCCCGCCCGCCAGCAAGGCGAGCATGGACGCCGCCACGACCACCGATCTCCTACGATAGAGTGATGAGCCCTTCATTCGGCCTGCTTGCCCATCAGTCATATCCAGACCTCCTCTAAGTTATAGGACCGTCGCCACTGCCCTCGATGGTCCGATATTGAGCGACAATGCGTAGGGCGTAGGCCTGCGATCAATCCAAATCCCGGATGATCGATAGTATCGACGCATGGAATCACGCGCAGCGCGGCATCTCCAGCCTAGGCGCCGAATTTGAAACGAATCTCCACACCGTATGTGCGCGGGTCGGCATAAAGGGTTGTATAGCCAAAGATCGCCCGCTGATCCTGAAGGTCGAGGCGATAGACCTTATCGAATATATTCTTGGCGAAGATAGCAACATCGATATTGCTGCCGGCAATCTCGTTCCAACCAAGCCGGGCGTCGACAAGGCTATATCCCTTTTGAAATACGCCCGGCGAATTGAGGTTAGTATCATTGAACGCAAACTTGCTCTGGTAGGTTAGGCCGGCGCTGGCCGCCAGTTCCCCACCCGCTTGTATCGGCTGCGTGTACGCGGCATTGAGGTTGAGCGTATGTTTCGGCGCCTGCGCGAACGCGTTACCCTTGGAGAAGATCAGGGTGCCGACGTCATATTGCGTATGCAAATAGCCATAATTGGCATTCACGGTGAACCCTGGCGCCAGCCTAAAGGAGCTTTCGAGCTGGAAGCCGTAGATCGTCGCCTTTCCGCCGTTCGCCGTGCCCTGGAACGGCACGCCCGCCGCCGTGACGCCACGGCTCAAACGCTGGATGCCCTCATATTTGGCAAGGTAGGCGGCGAGGTTGGTGCGGGCCGGGATACCGGCAATGTGCCAATCGGCTTTGATGCCGGACTCATAGTCGCGAATATATTCCGGCCCGAAGCTTTGTTGCGGCGCGCTAGGATCGGTTGTCGCGGGAACCCCGAGATTGAAGCCACCGGCATTATAACCCTTCCGCGTGGTGGCATACAGCAACACCCCTTGCGAAACATGATAGTCGATCGAGAAGTTATAGGTGGTCGCCTTGTCGACGGCGTCCTGGGTAAGCGTGCAGGTAGGCAGGTCGAGCCCGGGCAGGGTCGCCGGGAGTCGGCAGACGATCGGGCCGAAGAAAGTGAATTGCGGCCCGACCGAACGCGTCGTCGAATGTCGATGATCGCGGCTGAACCGCACGCCCGCGGTGAGGTTAAGCCCCTCGACAATGTTGAAGGTAGCTTGCGAATAGAGGCCGCGGGATCGCCGATCGGGGAAACTCGTGTTGAAAATGTTGCGATCCAGCGAGAACGGCAGGCTGGGATCACCGTATAGCGAAGTCGCGTTGATGCTGCGACCACCTTTCGAGTTCAGGAAGAAAGCACCCGCCACGACATTCAGACGATTGTCGAGGGCCGCCCCGATAAGTTGAACTTCATGCGTATAGGTTGGGGTGGCGTCGTTCGAGTTCTGGATTATCTCGATCGGCAAATCGAGATGCGCCTGATTGGCGACCGAGAATTGCTCGGCGTGACGGTAGCCGAAGATATATCGCACCGTCAGCGCATCATCGAACAGCTTGAGTTGCGCCGTGTTGGCCACGCCGAAATTCTTGGTCTTCAGCACATCGGGAAAGCTGGACGAGACCTTGCGGATGCCAAGCTGATCCTGCAGCGCCTGAAGGGAGGCGATCGTCGGCCCGCCGAAACGCGATCCAGGGCCATAGGAACAGCCGATCCCGGTAAAGCATCCGACCGTCGCCGAGTTGGCGCCCGAAGTGATGAAGGCATTCGGCCGCTCGTTCCGGTGGCTATAATCGAAGACGAGATAGTCCGAAAAGGCCCCGTCGCCTGGCTCGAAGAGGACCGAGGCACGGAAGGCTTCACGATGCTGGCCCTGCAGATCCGGCCCGAGCAAATTCTTGACCACACCGTCCCGGCGAATGATCTGGCCACCCACGCGGACGCTGAGGATCGGCAGGATCGGCACGTTCAGGACCGCCGTCAGACGCTTGGCGTCGAAACTACCATATCCGGCTTCCGCAAAGCCGCCGAGATCGTCCGTCGGGCGCTGCGGCACGAACAGGATAGTGCCGCCGGTGCTGTTGCGACCGAATAGCGTACCTTGCGGGCCGGCCAGCGCCTGCACCGAGTTGAGATCCCATAATTGATCGTTGACCGCAGCGGTGTCCGCCGGGACATCCGCGAAATAGGTCACGACGCCGGTACGGATACCACGAAGGGAGAAGGAGTTGCCACCACCCGTGGTCGTCTCGCCGATACTCAGCGAAGGGACCAGCTTGATCAGATCCGAGCTTCGTGTGATCGAATTCGAGCGAAGCTGTTCGGTCGTAACTGCAACGATGGAAATCGGCACGTCCTGCAGCCGTTCCTCGGTCCGACGCGCCACTACGACGATATCGTCGAACCCGTCGCCGCGTACGGTCGAGCCATCGCCCTGTCCCGGCGGCGACGTCTCCGATGCGGACGCGACAACGGACGGCTGACTGGCTGGTGCGGCTTCAACCATGCTGGAACCGGCCTGTACCTGTGCATCGGCCGGCCCGGCGAGCACGAGCGCGCCGACAGCACAGCAACCGAGCAGCCCCGCGTAAGATGCGGACATATTCCCTCCCCAGCGATCTTATTCTATAGTAGTCGACGTAATTTTTACTTGTACGTATCGCGGTGAACCGGCGAGGTTATGCCTACCCCTTATGCCGTGGGGCAATTCATGCCCTCTCGCTTTATTTTCTGGCTTGCGCCCACAATGTCCGCACATCCGCATCAGGATCGCTGACGACCCGGAGCGGCCTGTCGAACAGCATCGTCTCCCGCGTCTCGGCGGTGAAGGCGGGCCAGTGCGGCTGACCCGGCACGTCCGGATTGCCGGTCCTGGCAAAGGCGGCGATGATGCTGCTCAATGTCTTGCCCATGATGACGGGCTCTTCGCCAGGACCGACGAAGCCACGCGCCACCTCGATATTGTCGAAGAAGAACGGCGTATCGATGCCATGTGCCGCCCGCAATTTACCATCCAGCGCGGGGCTCTTCCACGTCGTTTTGTAG
>CAXTTS010000015.1:0-29124 GCA_964247265.1 uncultured Sphingomonadaceae bacterium | reverse complement strand
GGTGCTCGGTGCGATCGGCGCGGTGCTGCGCAAGGAGGGGCGCTATGAGGAGGCGCTGGTGCTGCTCGACAAGGTGGTGGCGCGCGCGCCCGATCATGCCGCCGCCTGGCTGGAGCGTGGCTATGTGCTGGATGCGTTGCGGTCCGATGCGGCCGCCGCCGAAAGCTACAAGCGGGCCTTGGCGATCGACCCGCAGCTGGCGCCGGCGCTGGGCAAGCTCGCCGATGGCGCCGCCAAGCGCGGCGAGGCGGCGACGGGACGGGATTTTGCCGCGCGGGCGCTCGCGATCGATCCGCTGGAGCCTGCCGCCATCTGCGCGCTGGCCACCATCGACATCGAGGCCGGCAATGGCGCGGCGGCGCAGGCACGGGTCGAGGCCCTGCTGGCGGCGGCGCCGAAGGAGGAGGATCGCACGCGCGCGCTCACTTTGCTCGGCGATGCGCTCGATCGGCAGGGCCGCACCGGCGAGGCCTTCGCCACCTACGTGAACGCCCAACGCAATTTCCAGGCGGCTTATGCTTCCCTGCTCGCCCCCGGCGCCGACCGCCCGTCCCATCGCGCGTTCATCGAGGCGATCGCGCGGCAGGTGGAGCAGGCGGCGCCGTTCGATCGCCTGCCGACGATGCCGCCCGCGCCGGAAGAAGCGGCGACGCACGTCTTCCTGCTCGGCTATCCGCGATCGGGCACCACGCTGGTGGAGAATGTGCTGGCGAGCGCCCCCGGGGTGGTGGCGCTGGAGGAGCGCGACACCTTCACCGATACGGACGAGGCGCTGGTGGCGAACGACGGCACGATGCCGCCGTTGGATACGCTCGATCCCGCCACCGTCGGCCGGCTGCGCGAAGGCTATTGGCGGCGCGTGACAGCGATGGCGGGCGATGTGGCGGGCCGGACCTTCGTCGACATGAACCCGTTCAACGGGATCAAACTGCCGGTGATCGCCCGGCTGTTTCCGCAGGCGCGCATCGTCATCATGCGGCGCGATCCGCGCGACGTGGTGCTGAGCTGCTTCCGCATCAACTTCACGCCGAGCCCGGCGGCCTGGTCATTCAGCGATCTGGAGGAGACGGCCCGCCATTACGACGCGCTGATGCGGCTGATCGAGATCAGCCGGGCGCGGCTGCCGCTGGCCTGCCACGAGGTGCGCTACGACCGCGTCGTCGCCGCGTTCGAGCCGACGATCCGTGCCTTGGCCGCCTTTATCGGGGTGGAATGGACCGAGGCGTTCCGCACCTTCGACAAGACGGCGCAGACGCGCGGCGTGCGGACGGCGAGCGCCACGCAGGTGCGGCGCGGACTCTACGATGGCAGCGGCAAGTGGCGGCGCTACGAGGCGGAACTGGCGCCGGTGCTGCCGATCCTCGCGCCGTGGGTGGAGCGATTCGGCTTTGCCCCATGAAAAAGGGGGGCGAGCCTCGCGGCCCGCCCCCCCCATTCGTTGCTCGTCAGGCGATTAGAACTTGACGCGCGCGCCCACTGCGAAGCGACGGCCCAGCGCGTCGTAAGTCGACGGATAGGTGTTGCCGCTGTTGAACGAGGTGTTGCCGATGGTGCCACCGACGATCGGCGGTTTCTTGTTGGTGATGTTCGCCACCGTGAGGGTGAAGTCGAGATTGTCGCTGACGCCGACGCGGGTCGACAGATCGAAGTAGTTATACGCCTTGATCTTGCCGAAGTTGACCGTCTCGCCATCCAGGGCGCCGCCAGCCAGCGTGCCGGCGAAAGTCACCGTACCCGGCTCCGCCTTCATGCTGTCGATGTGGCGCCACAGCAGCGACAGGTCGACCGACCCGAAGGTGAGCGTGGTGCGCTGGTTCCAGGTGAACTCAGGCTGGAGCGAACCCGGCGAGGAGTTCGGACCGGCCGAGCCCGGCGAGCCGCAATTCTGGCTGTAGAAGCTCACGCACTCGCGCGGCGAGGAAGCCGGCAGGCCGCCGCCCGCACCGGGGAAGCCGGCCGGGATGAGCGATCCCGGCACGATCGCGGTGAACTCCGAACGGTTCGTCCAGTTGCCCTGGAAGCTGAGGTTCAGCTTGGCAAAGCCGAGATCGCGACGATAGTTGACGCCGAGATCGATACCGTCGGTCAGGATGCGTCCCGAGTTCGACAGCGGGAACACGATACCCTGCGTGGTCGCCGGATCGCCATCGAGGCCGCCGGTGACCGGGTTGCGCCGGATCAGCTGACAGAGCGGGTTGCTGAGGCTCGCATTGTCGAAGCAGCCATCGACGATGTCGCCGACGGTCGGCTGCGTGATCGCGTCCTTGATGCGGATATGGTAATAATCGACGGTGATCGACAGGCCGGGCACGAAGGACGGCTGGAGGACCACGCCGAGCGTATACGAATCCGCCTTCTCCGGACGGATGTTCAGGCTGCCGGCGGTGGTGCCATTGGCCTGACCCGAGCTGGGATTGGCGATCAGGCCGATTGCCGCCGCCGGTGCACCCTGCGCGATGCAGACGGCGCGCAGATTGGCGTCGGTCGCCGGACCCGAATAGGTCGCGGTGGTCCGGCACGGATCGGTCGACAGGTTGGTCAGCGCGGTGTTGGACGGCGCGAACAGCTCGTTGATGTTCGGCGCGCGCACCGCACGCTGATAGTTGCCGCGCAGCTTGACGCCGTCGATCGGCTCCCAGGTGCCGGCGCCCTTGTAGGTGGTGGTGTTGTAGCCGCCGCCGCCCTGCACGTTGTAGTGCGAGTAGCGCAGGCCGCCTTCGAGCGTTAGGCTCTTGAAGAAGGGCCGGTCGGTGACGATCGGCGCGATGACTTCGCCATAGCCTTCATACACCTGATAGCCGCCGCTGAAGTTCAGCACGGCGCCGCCGGCACCGCCCAGCTCGCCCGCCGTCTGCGACAGCGAGTCCGCCGACTGGGTCGCGCGATACTTGCGGAACTCACCGCCGAGCGCGAAGCCGATCGGGTTGTCGGCGAACGGCGAGGTGACGCCGAAATCGCCGGTCAGCAGGGCACGCGCCTGCGCGAGCGAGGTGCGATCCTCGGTGGTGGCCGACTGGGTCAGGTAGGACAGCTGATTGTCCGTGATGGAGCCGGCCGGGCCGAACAGGTTGACCGGCACGCAGCCGCTGGCCGAGGAGCCGCCCGGCGCGCCCGAGAGGCACGTCGTGGTGTTTGTCGCATAGGCGGCGGCACGAGCGCGCGAGGTCAGCACATAGCCGGTCTGGGTCTGGCGGTTCGACGATTCACCGTAGGAGCCGGACACATCGAGGTTGATCGACTCGGTGATGTCCATCTTGATGCCCGCGCGATAGTCGAACACCTGCGTGGTGTAGTCGGACTGGCGCGGGCCGGTTTCCACCGTACGACGACCGACCGTGGTGAGGACGGTGCGGAAGTTCGGATCGGCCGGGTTGGTCGCGGCGGCTGCGGCGTTGCACTGTGCGGCGGTCAGCGCGCCCTGAGCGGCCACGCCGTTCGGGTTGAAGTTCGCGTTGAACAGGTTGTTGATCGGATCCTGCCCGGCGAGGAAGATGTTGCCGGCGTTGCAGAACTGCTGGCGCGCGGCGGCGGGCAGATAGGGATTGCTCAGCGGGATCACGACGTTGGAGGCGAACAGGCCCGACGGCGCGATGATCGTGCTGACCCGGTTCTTCGAGAACAGGCCGCGCGTATAGACCTGGATGCCGTCGGACACATCGTAATGCGCCGCGCCGAAGATGTTGAACCGCTCGAACGGCACCTGGAAGACGTTGTAGGGATTGAAGTTGAACCCGTCCGACGTGGCATAGGGCCGCAGCGCGCCGGTGGTCTGGTCGATCACACTCACCGGGCTGCCGGGGCGGGTGAAGCGGCCCGGCACGGTCGTGCCCGAACCGCCGCGCGCGCCGGAGGTCGAAGTGTAGTTGTTGCGCGATATCTTGCGCGAACCCTGATAGACCGGATCGGCGTTCTGGTAGCCGATCGAGAGGACGGCATTGCCCTTGTCGTCGTCGAAATTGCCACCGATCGTCAGATCGACGCGGGTGGTCTCGCCATCGCCCTTTTCGGTGATCTGCTCGCCGACGTTCAGCTCGATGCCCGAGAAGTCGGAGCGGGTGATGAAGTTGATGACGCCGGACACGGCATCCGCGCCATAGGTGGTGGCGGCGCCGCCGGTGAGCGTGTCGACGCGCTCGATCAGGGCGAGCGGGATGTTGTTGAGATCGACGCGACCGACCGTGCTGGACGGAGCGATGCGCGTGCCGTCGAGCAGCACCACGTTGCGGAAGTTGCCGAGGCCGCGAAGATCGGCGAAGGCCGAACCGCCATTGCCGTTGTTCACGGCCGAACCGATGCTCGGCACCGCGCCTGGCAGATCGCGCAGGATCTGTTCGGCGGTGTTCGTCTGGCGGAGGTTCAGTTCCTCCTGGCCGACGACCGCGACGGGGCTGGAGGAGATCAGGTTAGGGTTGCGGATCAGGGTGCCGGTGACGACGATCTCGCCCACGCTGTTGTCGGCGGCCGGCGGCGCGGAATCAGCGCTGGAGATGCCCGCCGCGGGGGCCGCCGGATCGGTGCTCTGCACGCCCGACTTGGGCTGGCTGGCCGGATCGGCGGTTTGCGCGAAGGCCGGGTTGGCGATCAGCGCGGCGCCGACCAGCAGGGTCGATGCCATCAGGCGCGAACGATATGGAGTGAGCATTGTCAGTCCCCTTTGACGGCCCGATCCCCTCAGGCCAGCCCATACGGTGTGGCAGTAGGCCAGCTTCTGCCGGCTACATTAACGCTATGGCTAATAGGGAAATTGTCGCCCGCCAACGGCCCGGTTGATGCTCTGCAACATTCCCGACATCATGTCACATTAGAGACACACCCCCGCTACGGGCGCTTGCTGGCGTTGCCGTCGGCGGCTAGCCTTCGCGCCTGCGGCAAGGGGGCTACGACGATGGCGGGCGGGTGGAAGCTGATGATCGCGGTGGGGCTGTGCTGCGGCGCGCAGGCCGGGGCCGAGACCGGTTCGTCGGAGCGGGTGCTGCGTTCCCTCACGGCGTGCCGCGCGCTGACGGCGGCGGACGCGAAGCTCGCCTGTTTCGAACAGGCCACGGCGACGCTGGAGGCATCCGTGCGATCCAAGGAAGTCACGATCGTGGATCGTCAGGATATCCGCAAGGCGAAGCGGTCGCTGTTCGGCTTCACCCTGCCGAAGATCGATCTGTTCGGCGGCACCGGCAAGGAGCGCGACGACGACAAGGCCGATGCCTTCACCGAGCTGAACACCACCGTCGCCTCCGCCCGGCCGGTCGCGAACGGCCGCGTGGAGATTCACCTCGCCGACGAGAGCGCGGCGGTGTGGCAGACGACCGAACCGATGAACTTCCCGCCGCGCGCGGGCGACAAGATCCGCATCCGGCAGGGCACGCTGGGCAATTACTTCCTTTTCGTCGGCGGGCGCAGCTATCGCGGCACGCGCTTGCGCTGAGGGTAGTCCGGGAGGGGCCTCGCATGAACATCCCCGCTCTCTACGCCAGCCTGATCCGCGCCATCGGCGACGGCACCGGCATGGCCGACAGCCTGCTGCACGTCCACGCCGGCATGGCCGTGCTGCTGATCGCGCGACTGGTGACGCGCCGTTCGCTGGCCTCGCCCTGGCCGCTGCTGGTGGTGTGCGCCGCCGAACTCGCCAACGAGACTCTCGATCGGCTGCATTACGGATCGTGGCGCTGGGCCGATACGCTTTCGGACGTCGCGAATACCCTGTTCTGGCCCGCCGTGCTGTGCATCGGCCTGCGCTGGCGCCACGCACGGGCGGAGCCACGCCGGCGGCGCTAGCTCCCGGCACGGCCGAGTGATTTCGGCCGCCTGATTTCGGCCGCCTGGCGGAACGGATGCGGCGACCCCCTGTTTCACCATCGAGCCAGCGGGAACGAGCCCCCGCTCGACACGACCGCCCGGAGCCATGACATGCGCAAGACCACGACCCTGATCGCCGGCCTCGCCGCCGCGGGCGCCCTCGCCACCGGCGTTGCTGCGATGGCGCAGGCACGCGGGCCGCTGACGCAGGTGGCGCAGTTCGATCATCAGGCGACCGGGGTCGCGGTGACAGCGGACGGCCGCCGCTTCGTCAACTTCCCGCGCTGGACCGACGATGCGCCGATTTCCGTCGCCGAGGTGCTGCCGAACGGATCGCTGAAGCCCTATCCCGATGCCAAGTGGAACAGCTGGCGCAATGCCCGCGCGAACGAGCTGCCGGTGGGTGACTATTTCGTCTGCGTCCAGTCGATCGTGCCGGATGGCCACGGCAATCTCTGGGTGCTCGATCCCGGCGCGCCGGGCAACGAGAAGATCCTGGAAGGCGCGCCCAAGATCGTGAAGATCGATCTGGCGACCAACCGCGTGACCAAGGTGATCCATGTGCCCGGCGACGTGGCGTTGCAGGGCACCTATCTGAACGACATCCGCTTCTCGCCCGATGGCAAGACCGGGTACATCACCGACAGCGGCACGCGCGGCGCGATCATCGTCGTCGATCTGGAGAGCGGCAAGGGCTTCCGCGCGCTGGATGGCCATCCCTCCACCCAGATCGACAAGACGGTGAAGGTGACGATCGACGGCAAGCCGCTGGTTCGCCCGGACGGCCGCCAGCCCGCCTTCGCGTCCGACGGCATCGCGATCTCGAACGACGGCAGCACACTTTATTATCAGGCGCTGACCGGGAAGACGCTGTACGCGATCGATACCCGCCTGCTGCACCCCGGCATCGACGAGAAGCAGCGCGCCGCCGGGGTGCGGACCGTGGCCCGCACCCATGTCGCCGATGGTCTGTGGATGAGCAAGGCGGGCACGCTGTACCTCACCTCGCCGACCGATTATTCGATCACCCGGCTGGCCGGATCGACGACGGAGACGGTGCTGACCGACAAGCGCCTGCGCTGGCCCGACACCTTTTCCGAAGGCGCCGACGGCCGCATCTACGTGACCGCCAGCCACATCCAGGATACCAACTGGTTCAAGCCCGGCGCCCCGCCCTCGATCCGGACCGAACTGTTCTCCTTCGTGCCGTAAGGTCGTTCGGCGCGGCACATTCCGCAGGATCGATCTTTCAGACCTTGGTCGAGTGCGGCGTAAGGATATCCGCGTCGTGTCGTTACTTTCCATGTCACCACATGGAGTTTGTCATGCCTTGGGATCATCCGGAACTGGCCGAGGACTGGCTTAATGAGGTCGCGCTCGACCTGCCGCCCAACCTGATCCTCGAACTGCTCGAACAGTGCATCGCCGAACTGGAAGGCGACGGCCCGACTTACCATTGATCGCACGCCGCGCAGGCTGGACAAAATCCCCGGGGTGCCGAATATCGGCACATGCTGCCTCCCTTCGATAGACTGGACGAGGTGAGGGATCGCGACACCCACACCAGCGTCACCCAGGCGTGAGCGATACCGCCAAACCCGTCTCCGTCGATGCCGCCAGCCTGAGCGGCCGCCCGTTGCGCGATTTCGATTTCGTCATGGTCGCCTTCGTCGTCGTGCTGCTGCTGTCGCAGGTGGTCGGCGCGGGCAAGGTGGCGCGGGTCGATCTGCCGATCATCGGCGAATGGCCGTTCGGCGCCGGCATCCTGTTCTTCCCGGTCAGCTACGTGCTGGGCGACGTGCTGACCGAGGTCTATGGCTATGCCCGCGCGCGCCGCTGCATCTGGGCGGGCTTCGCCGGAATGCTGTTCCTTGGCGTGATGAGCGCCGTGGTGGTGGCGCTGCCGCCCGCCCCGACCTGGACCGGCCAGGCCGCCTACGAACAGGTGTTCGGCCAGGTGCCGCGCATCGTCTTCGCCTCGATTTGCGCCTTCTGGGTCGGCGAATTCGCCAACAGCGCGGTGCTGGCGCGGATGAAGCTGTGGACCGGCGGCCGCCATCTGTGGACCCGCACCATCAGATCGACGGTCGTCGCCGAAGGGGTGGACAGCCTGATCTTCTACCCGCTCGCTTTCTGGGGTGCTGCCGGCTGGTCGCAAACCCTGTTGGTCAAGGTGCTGCTGACGCAATGGGCGCTGAAGGTGGGGTGGGAGATATTGCTCACGCCCTTGACCTATTGGGTCGTCGCCACGCTGAAGCGGCGCGAAGGCATCGACGTGTTCGATCGCGGCACCGACTTCACACCGTTCCGCACCGGCGTGTAATGGCGCATGACGTGAAGCCGGCTTGTAACATGGCGCGGATAGGCACGCGGCGGCGCTGTTCGGAGTAAGAGACGATGCGGGTATCTGATGCGTTCGCGATGCTGCTCGCCGGTCTCGCCGCAACCACGGCGCAGGCGAAATCCCCGCCCTCCCCGGCCCCGGCCGAGCCGAAGCTGGTCGTCGCGATCTCGATCGATCAGTTCAGCGCCAACCTGTTCGAGGAATGGCGCCCGCGCTTCGCCGCCGGGCTGAAGCGGCTCTCCGGCGGCATCGTCTATCCGAGCGGCTATCAGAGCCACGCCGCGACCGAGACCTGCCCCGGCCACTCCACCCTCCTCACCGGGCGACACCCGAACAAGACCGGCATCGTCGCCAACACCACGCGCGACGAGGCGACCGGCAAGGCGGTCTATTGCCTCGCCGACAGCACGGTCGAACTGGCGCATGACAAGGCGGCGGCGCCCGTCGGCCCGAAGCGGCTGATGGTGGATACGCTGGGCGAATGGCTGAAGGCGCGCACGCCCGCCAGCCGCGTCGTCGCCGTCTCCGGCAAGGATCGCGGCGCGATCAACATGGCCGGGCACAATCCCGACGGCGTGTTCTGGCTGTTCCCCGGCTACGGCTTCACCACCTACATCCGGCCCGGCGGCGACGGCGCTCAGGCGCTCGCCCCGGTCGCGCCGCTCAACGCCAGCCTCGCCGCCACCTGGAAGAGCCCGCCGCGCTGGACCTATGCCCACCCCGATTGCCGCGCGCTCGATGCCAGCTTCACCGTCGGAGGCCAGCCGTTCGTCTCGCATCTGCCGCCGGAAGGCTATGCCACCGATCCGGCGAACTATGCGCGCAATATCATGGCCTCGCCGACCGACGACGAGATGACGCTGAAAGGCGCGCAGCAGCTGATCGCGCACTATCGGCTGGGCCGCGGGCCGGCGACCGATCTGCTGGCGATCAGCTTTTCCGGCACCGATTATGTCGGCCATGCCTATGGCACGCGCGGGCCGGAGATGTGCGAGCAGCTGCACCGGCTGGACGAGGCGATCGGCACGCTGCTGGCGGGACTCGACAAGCTGAACATCCCCTATGTCGTCGCCTTGTCGGCCGATCACGGCGGCTCCGATCTGGTCGAGCATCTCGCCGCGCAGGGCTATCCCGCCGGCCGGATCGATGGCGACGCGATCGTGAAGCGGCTGAACGCCACGGTGATGGCGCAGGCCGGGCTGACGGCGGCACCCTTTACCGGCGCGATCGACGAACTGGCGCTCACCCCCGCCGTGCCGCCTGCCGATCGCCCGCGCGTGCTGACCGCCGCCAAGCAGGCGCTGCTACGCGAGCCCGACGTGGTGGCCGCCTTCACTGTCGACGAAATCCTCGCCACGCCGATCCCGCACGGCAAGGCGCCGGACGAGATGACGCTGGCGGAGCGGTTCGCCGAGAGCGCCTATCGTGGCCGGTCGGGCGATCTGCTCGTCGCGCTGCGCCCCTATACCGCCGGCCCGGCCAAGCTCGGCGGCTATGTCGCGGGGCATGGCAGCCCGTGGAACTATGATCGCCGCGTGCCTATCCTGTTCTGGTGGAAGGATGCGCCGGCGCAGACGCGTTTCCTGCCGATCGAGACGGTGGACATCGCCCCCACCCTCGCCGCCGTGCTGAACCTCACCCCGCCCGCCGATGTGGACGGCCGGTGCCTACCGCTCGCCGCCACCCGCCCGGGCGCCTGCCCCGCGCGGTGAGCGACACCCTTCCGGTTCGCGCGCTTTGGCCATAGAAGGCCGGCGCGAAGGAGCCGGCGATGTATCTGCGATCCCTGTTGTTCGTCCCCGGCGACCGGCCGGACCGGATGGAGAAGGCGCTCGGCTTTGGCGCCCGCGCGCTGATCCTCGACCTTGAGGATGCCGTCGCGCCCTCGCGCAAGGTGGAGGCACGGGCGATGGTCGCCGCCTTCCTCGCCGCTGCCGAACGCCGCTGCGCCCTGTTCGTGCGGATCAACCCGCTGGACAGCGGCCTCAGCGACGACGATCTCGCGGCCGTCGTCGCGTTCCGGCCCGACGGGATCGTGCTGCCCAAGGCGGAGGGCGGCCCGTCGCTCGCCCGGCTGGATCGCCAACTCGCCGCGCTGGAGACGCAACATGGCCTGGCGCCCGGCGCCATCGCGATCTTGCCGATCGCGACCGAAACGCCGGCCGCCGTCTTCCAGCTCGGCAGCTATGGCGGGGTGACGAACCGCCTCGCCGGGCTGACCTGGGGCGCCGAGGATCTGCCCGCCGCCGTCGGGTCGAGCACCGCACGAGAGGCGGACGGGCGTTTCACCCCACCTTATGAGATGTGCCGGTCGCTCACCCTGTTCGGTGCGGCCGCCGCCGGCGTGGCGCCGATCGAAACTGTGTATCCCGCATTCCGCGATCTGGATGGCCTGGCGTTGTTCGCGGCGCGGGCACGGCGCGACGGCTTCACCGGCATGATGGCGATCCATCCGTCGCAGGTCGCCGTGATCGAGCAGGCGTTCGCCCCGGCCGCCGCCGACATCGCCCGCGCCGAGGCGATCGTCGCCGCTTTTCGCACCAATTGCGGGGCCGGCGCGCTGTCGCTGGACGGCGAGATGATCGACCGCCCCCACCTCGTGCAGGCCGAGCGCCTGCTCGCGCAACGCTGAGGATGGCGATGCTGCTGCCGACCCCGACTGCTCCGGCAAAGCCGCTGCCCTGGTATCGCCACCTCTATGTGCAGGTGCTGGTGGCGATCGCGCTGGGTGTCGCGATCGGCCATTTTCGGCCGGAAACCGGCGCTGCGCTGAAGCCGCTGGGCGATGCCTTCATCAAGTTGGTGAAGATGATTATCGCACCCGTCATCTTCCTCACGATCGTCACCGGCATCGCCGGGATGCGCGATCTCGGCAAGGTGGGCCGCGTGGTCGGCAAGGCCTTCGCGTATTTCCTCACCTTCTCCACCCTCGCTTTGTTCGTCGGCCTGATCGTGGCGAACGTGGTGCGGCCCGGCGCCGGCCTGAACATCGATCCCGCTACGCTCGATGCCGGCGCCGTCGCCGGCTATGCCGCCAAGGCGCATGAGACCACGCTCACCGGCTTCTTGCTCGGCGTGATCCCGGACACCGTCCTGTCGGCGCTGACCGAGGGCAACATCCTGCAGGTGCTGTTCGTCGCCATCCTGTTCGGCATCGCGCTGGCCAGCATCGGCGAGCGCGGCGAACGCGTGCTGGATCTGCTCAACGAGGTCTCGGCAGCCTTCTTCAAGCTGGTCGCAATCCTGATGAAGGCGGCGCCGGTCGGTGCGTTCGGGGCGATGGCCTTCACCATCGGCACCTATGGCGTCGCCAGCCTCGCCAATCTCGCCATGCTGGTCGGCACCTTCTATCTCACCGCCTTGCTGTTCGTCCTCGGCGTGCTGGGTGCGGTGGGCTGGGCCTGCGGCTTCTCGATCCTGCGGCTGATCGCCTATTTGAAGACGGAGCTGCTGCTCGTCCTCGGCACCTCCTCGTCGGAGTCGGCCTTGCCGGCGCTGATCGAGAAGATGGAGCGGGCGGGTTGCCCAAAGTCGATCGTCGGACTCGTCGTGCCCGCAGGCTATTCGTTCAACCTTGATGGCACCAACATCTACATGACGCTCGCCGCCTTGTTCATCGCGCAGGCGACGAATGTGCACCTGCCGCTCGGCGACCAGTTGCTGTTGCTCGGCGTGGCGATGCTGTCGTCGAAGGGCGCGGCGGGGGTGACGGGCGCGGGCTTCATCACGCTGGCGGCGACGCTGTCGATCGTGCCCTCCGTGCCGGTGGCGGGCATGGCGCTGATCCTGGGCGTGGATCGCTTCATGTCCGAATGCCGGAGCCTGACGAACTTCGTCGGCAATGCGGTGGCGACGATCGTCGTCTCGCGCTGGGAGGGTGCGTTCGACAAGGCGCGGTTCGATGCGGCGCTGCGTGGCGACGCGCCCCGCATCGAGGATCAGCCGGTGCCCGCTACACTTCGCCCCACGGAATGATGAGGCGCCGTCCGTCCCAGCCGCGCGGCGCCTCGCGTGCCTGGCGGTACATGTCGCGGATCACCGGATGCTCGGGATACAGCTCGATCATGTGGCCGAGCGTGGACCGTGCGTCGAGGTAGCAAATCCTGACGCGATCGGCCTCGGCCGGGCCGAGCGTGGCGGTGAACTCGCTCGCCAGTGCATAGCCTTGCGCGATCATGGCGTCGCGCCGGGCCTCGTAATCCGCGCAGAACAGGGCGACATGGTGGAAGCCCTCCCCGCCGTCCGCGAACATGTCGTGAAAGGCGCTCGGCGCGTCCGATAGCAGCTGGACCAGTTCGATGTTCAGCTCGCCCGACTGGACGAATACACCGCGCAGCCGGATCGGCGACGCAGGCTCCCCGCGATAATAATGACCTGTAAGCTCGGCCTCCGACCCGCCGACGAACGGGCCTATGCCGTAGAGCGTGTGCAGCCTGTGGCAGGCATCATCCAGGTCGCGGACGACGTAGCAATTCTGGACAATGCCGTTGCGCGCTCCCCGAGTCATCGGTCGATCATTCGCCCAGATCGCGTTCGTTTGTGGCATCGAACACCCGCACCAGCGGCTCGATCCTGTCGCCCCACGTGCCGAACAGAGCCGCGATTTCGGGCGTGGCGAGATGGGCGTCCAGCGCGGCCTGATCGCGCCACCGCTCGATCACCAGGATCGTGCCGGCATCGGCATCTTCCAGCGCAAAGGCATATTCGATGCAGCCATCCTCCTTCAGCGTGCGGGGGATGCCGGCGACGAGATCGTCGCGCAACGCACGGACATATTGCGGCGCGGTTCTGATCCGGCCGTTGATTATCAGCATGGGGGCTCCTTCGTATCCGTCAGGCAGCGTTCCGACAGCCGGATGCTCGTACGTCGCGCGTTTTGACCAAGCCTAGCAGCAACCCACGGGCCTGCCCCCTGCGACATGTCCGAGTATGCCCGCTGCAGCGTCAGCGCATGCCCGCCGCATAGGCCGGCATCGGCAGGTTCTCGGCCAGCGCAAGCATCGCGCGGTGATAGTCCAAGCCGGAGTATCGCTCGGTCGCATGATCGAACAGCATGGTGAAGTGCGCCTCTCCCCACAGGTTCGCGCCATGCGCGACATAGCAATAGCCGGTCGGCCGATCGATCGCGACGAGGCGCATGGTGGCGCGCATCGTCGCGACCAGTAGCGTGTCGCCGCCTCGCCGCATATCCGGATATGGCGGCATCGCATCCGCAAAGGCGATCAGCGTATTCTCCCACATCCGGCTGGACGAAACCGCGAGCCACTCGCGGTCCGGCCACCACAAGAATATGCGGGAGAGCAGGCAGGCGCGGGCGTCGGCCGCCAGCAGCGCCTGCACCTGCCACGCCAAGCGGCGCGGGTGGCTCAGATCGTCATCGTCCCAGACGCACAGCAGCGATCCGCGCGCCTCGGCTATCGCAGCGTTGCGCAATGCCCCGACCGAGCTCGCCCCCGGCACATCTATCACGCGTATGTCGGCGGCACTCGCGACAAGGCGCGAAAGGGCATTTTCCGGGGTCGCACAGGCGATGACGAGTTCGCGTCGGGGGTAGCTTTGCCGCCGGAAGCAGGCGATCGCATGTTGCGCCGGATCGATCGCGCCGCGCGACGCCATGATGCAGGATATTAGCGGCGTCGCTGGAGCTGACGGCTTGACCAATACCGTGCTTCTAGCCGGCAGGCCCGGATCCAGGATCATCGCATCCATCTGAGCACCCTCTGTGAAGCATCTTCGCGGCCCGAATGATCCGATCCCGACATATCCACCACGCCAAGCACCGGTGTGGATGCGTTACGAGTTCGCTGCACCGCAATATGGCGTTAGCGAAGGTCAGGTCCATGACGTCGGGAAGATGCTTTGCCGGTCCAGTTGATCAGTCCCCGTCGCTTCAACGATGATCGCGGCTGGTTTTCGGAAACCTACCATCAGCGGCGTTTGATGGATCATGGGATCGACGTGATCTTCCGGCAAGACAATCATTCCTATTCGCAGCCGGTCGGCACCCTGCGCGGCCTGCACTTTCAGACGCCGCCGCACGCCCAGGCCAAGCTCGTCCGGTGCGTGCGCGGCAGCATCTGGGATGTCGCGGTCGATCTCAGGGCCGGATCGCCCACTTTCGGCGTGTGGACCGCAGCGACTCTCTCGGCGGACAATGGCGACCAGCTGTTCATCCCGGCGGGTTTCGGCCACGGCTTCATCACGCTGGAGCCGAATTGCGAGGTCATCTACAAGGTGGACGATCATTATGCGCCGGAATGCGACGGCGGGATCGCGTGGAACGACCCGACGATCGCGCTGCCCTGGCCGTTGCCTCCGGGTGGCCCGGTGCTATCCGACAAGGATCGGCGCCTGCCCGCTCTGGCCGATTGGAACAGCCCTTTCGACTATGACGGGCGACCCCTTTCCCCGCTGCCCGCCGCCGCAGAGGCGCGCAGCCCCGCTCTGGTGACGCAATGACGAATGGCAAGTCCGCTCGTATCCTCGTCACCGGGGGTGCCGGCTTCATCGGATCCGCTCTGGTTCGGCACCTGATCGCGGAGAGCGACCATCACATTCTCAACGTCGATGCGCTGACCTATGCCGGCAATCTGAGTTCGCTTGAAAGCGTGGCGGCAAGCCCGCGATACCGTTTCGTTCGCGCCGACATCTGCGACGATGCGACGATGCGACGGTTGTTCGCCGAGTTCCGCCCGCAGATCGTGACCCATCTGGCGGCGGAATCGCATGTCGATCGATCGATCGACGGGCCGGGCGCCTTCATCCGCACGAACGTGACGGGCACGTTCACGATGCTCTCCGCCGCATTGGAATATTGGCGTTCGCTGGATGGCGCGGAGAAGGACGCGTTCCGCTTTCACCATATCTCCACCGACGAAGTGTTCGGCACACTGGGCGAGCGGGGCTATTTCACCGAAGACAGCGCTTATGATCCGCGCTCGCCCTATTCGGCGTCGAAGGCGGGATCGGATCATCTCGTCAGCGCCTGGCACCATACTTATGGGCTGCCGGTGCTCATCACCAACTGCTCGAACAATTACGGGCCGCATCATTTCCCCGAAAAGCTGATCCCGCTCGTCATCATCAAATGCCTCGGCGGGGAAGCACTGCCGGTCTACGGCACTGGCGCGAACATCCGCGACTGGCTGTATGTCGACGATCATGTCCGCGCCTTGCGGGCCGTGTTCGAGGGCGGACGGCCGGGCGCCAGCTACATGGTGGGCGGCGGGTCCGAGCGGACCAATCTGGCCGTTGTCACAACCATCTGCGACACGCTCGATCGGTTGCGACCGCGGGCGGACGGCGCATCCTATCGGCGGCAGATCAGCCATGTCGCCGACCGGCCCGGCCATGATTTCCGCTACGCAATCGACGCCGGGCGTATTCGCGAGGAGTTGGGCTGGGCGCCGCGCGAGACGTTCGAGAGCGGCATCGAGAAGACGATCCGCTGGTATCTCAACAACGAACGCTGGTGGCAGGACATCCTTTCCGGCGCCTATGCCGGCGAACGGCTTGGAGCGGCGATATGAAGGGCATCATCCTGGCCGGCGGTTCGGGTACGCGGCTGTATCCGGCGACGCTGGCGATCAACAAGCAGCTGCTGCCGATCTATGACAAGCCGATGATCTATTATCCGCTGTCCATCCTGATGCTGGCCGGCATCCGCGACATCCTCATCATCTCGTCGCCCGAATATATCGACAATTATCGCCGGCTGTTCGGCAATGGCGAATCGATCGGCCTCGCGATCAGCTATGCCGAGCAAGCCGAACCGAACGGACTGGCGCAGGCGTTCGTGATCGGGGAGGACTTCATCGCGGGCGAAGCAGCGGCTCTCGTGCTGGGGGACAACATCTTCTTCGGCGCCGGTATGCAGGATCTGCTCGCCAGCGCCTGCGCGCGCACCGAGGGTGCGACGATCTTCGCTTATCATGTCGATCATCCCGAGGCCTATGGCGTCGTCGAGCTGGCGGCGGATGGACGCGCGGTGAGCCTGGAGGAAAAACCGATCGAACCCCGCTCCAACTATGCGGTGACCGGCCTCTATTTCTACGACCGCCATGTGACCGAACTGGCGAAGCAGGTTCGGCCGTCCCAGCGCGGCGAATATGAGATCACCGACCTGAACCGGCTCTACATGGAACGCGGCGCGCTTCATGTGGAGCGGATGGGGCGTGGCTATGCGTGGCTGGATACCGGCACGCATGACAGCCTGATCGAGGCGTCCGAATTCGTGCGCACCATCCAGAAGCGGCAGAATACGCAGGTCGCGTGCCTGGAAGAGATCGCGTTCAACAACGGCTTCATCGATCGCGATCAGTTGCGGCGGCGGGGCGAGATGTTCGCGAAGACGGCGCATGGACGCTATTTGCTGGATCTCGCGGCGACCGACTGAGCGTTTATACTCGACTAACCCGCCCCGGGCCAAGCATAAGGCGGCGTTCGGGGGAGCGTAGATGGCACGCAGAGTTTCGGTTCTGACAGCGGCGTCCCTGGCGATGCTGCCGATTGCCCCGCTGCGGGCGCAATCCACCCCCGACGATCCGGGCGAGATCGTCGTCACCGCGCAATATCGCGAGCAGAACCCGATAGACGTGCCGATCACGCTCAACGTGACGTCCGGTGAGCAGCTGCGGCTTGACGATTTCGAGAGCTTCGCCCGATTCGTGCCCGGCTTTCTGGTGCAGAACGAATCGCCCAACAATCCCGGCTTCGTCATCCGGGGCATCACCTCGGACAGCGGGGCGGCGTATAACGAGCCACGGGTTTCGATCTTTCAGGACGGCGTGTCGATCTCCAAGTCGCGCGGCTCCTATGTGGAGCTGTTCGACGTGCAGCGGGTCGAGGTGGCGAAGGGGCCGCAATCGACGCTATATGGCCGGGGCGCCTTGATCGGTGCTGTCAACATCATCGAGAACAAGGCTGATCCCAAAGGATTTTCCGCGCTGGGCCGGGCGGATTACGGCAATTACGATGGCTTCGTGCTGGAGGGGATGGTCAACGCGCCGCTGGGCGACGGGATCGCGGCGCGGGTGTCCGGACGGTGGCGCAAGCGGGACGGATATATCGACGATCTGCTGGGCGGAAAGGCGTTCAACTCGGTGGACACCCGCGCGGTGCGGAGCACGGTGCATGTCGACAGCGGCGGCTTCGCGCTCGACGTGATCGGCAATTACGAGCGCGATACCCAATCGGGCACGCCGTTCAAATCGGGCAGCTTTCGCCCGACCGATCCGCAAACAGGTGCGATCCTTGGCGATACCGGGCGGAACAGCGGCGCGGCGCTGGCGGCGGCGGACGGGTTCGACGGCGGCCACGGCATCGGCACCGATCGCAAGGTGTGGGGCGTCAGCGCGCTGGCCAGCTACACCCTGTCCGACAGCCTGACGTTCAACTCGATCAGCGCGTTTCGCCGGTTCGATGCCTATGGGGTATTCGATGCCGACGGCACCTCCCTCCCCATCCTCACCGCGGCGGACGACGTGACCGGCAAGCAGGCCAGCCAGGAACTGCGCCTGACCTACACAGCCGACCGGCTGACCGCCTTCATCGGCGCAAGCTACTTTCACGAGAACGGATCGCAGCGCACGCCGGCCACGTTCGACGAACGGGCGTTGCTGGCGCGCATCGCCGGCGTGTTGCAGGGGCCGATCCCCGGCCGGCCAGCGACCGATCCGGCACCGGCGGCGGTGTTCGCCAACACCGCGTTCACCGGCGCGCTGGTGCGGGCGGTGGCGGGTTCGGCCGGCGCGAACCTGAGCGCGGCGCAGGCGATGGCGATCGCCGGCAACCTGAAAGCCGACCACTCGGAGACGAGCACCAACTTATCGCGCACCGATGCCTATGACGTATTCGGCGACGTGACCTACAAAGTGACCGACCGCTTCGAGCTGGGCGCCGGCCTGCGCTACAGCCATGACGACAAGCGGACGCGGTTCACGTCGGCGGTGCTGAACGGGCGTTCGGTGCTGGGCGGCCTGCTCGGTGCGCTGGGGCAGCCGGCGGCGGTGCGCGATGCGCTGCTGGGGGCGCTGGCGGTGCCGGGGGCGGCGACGATCCCGCCTTCGGTCGCCTACCCGGTGCCGCTGTTCGGGCTCGGTTTCCAGCCGACCGCCGGCAATGGCGGGGTGGACGAAGCGAGCCTGACCAACGGCGGCTTTTCGTGGCGGGCGACGGCGCGCTACGAGCCGGCCGATCGCACCAGCTTCTATGCGACCTATGCGCGAGGGCGGCGGCCGCAGGTGCTGGCGGCCGCCGCACCCGCCGTGCCGTTCGGCCCGGCCAGCCTGGAGGTGCTGCCCAACGAGCGGGTCGACAGCTACGAGCTTGGCGGCAAGACCGCGCTGGCCGGGCGGACGCTGTTCGCCGATGGCGCGATATTCCTGTACGATTACCGCAACTTCCAGACCGTCGTTCAGCAGGGCACGCAGTTGGTGACGCTGAATGCCGGCCGCGCTCGGAGCTATGGCTTCGAGGGGCAGCTACGCTGGGTGCCGAACGACATCGTCACGTTGTTCGCGAGCTATGCCTATAATCACAGCCGCTTCCGCTCCGGCGCGCGCAAGGGCAACCATTTCCGCCTGTCGCCGGACCATGCGGCCTCGCTGGGTGCCATCGTCGACGTGCCGGCCGGCGGCGGGCGGATCGGTTTCGCGCCGACGCTGACCTATCAGAGCCACATCTTCTTCGACGACGACAATGATCGGCCCGACCTGCAACAGCCCCCGGCGAGCCTGGTGGCGGACAATCTGCAGGATGAAACCCAGAAGGGCTATCTGCTGGCGAACGCCCGGCTGGGCTATGAGCCGGACGGCAAGGCATGGCGGATCGAGGCGTTCGTCGAGAACATCTTCAACCGCCGCTATATCCGCGATGCCGGCAACACCGGCGATGCGGTGGGGCTGGCGACCTTCGTGGCGGGGGATCCGCGCTTCTATGGCGTGAGCGCGACCGTGCGCTTTGGGGACGCGCGATGACGGGACAATCCCGGCCGACATCGCGACGGACAGAATGGCTCCGCCTTTGCTGATGCGGACGGCCGCCGCGAAACGCACGGGCATCCGATCCAATCGGGACAGTTCGCGTGCGCGACTGTTGTTCGGCATGCTCGTGCTCGGGCTGATGCTCGCCTTGTGCGCGCCGATGTTCGTCGACCTGATCGCCCATGACGCGCCGAACGCAAGGCAGGGCATGGTCTCCTATGCGCGCTGGGGGCCGCTCACCGCGCCGGTAGAGCTGGATGGCGACTGGGCGTTCGTCTGGCTGGGTGCGGAGGCTTCGGCCATACCGGCGGGCAGCAGCAGGCTGGCGCCGGTGCCCGGTTTCTGGGGCGGGCTGGAGATGCCGGGAGGCCGGCGCCTGCCGGGCCACGGCGTCGCCAGCTACCGGCTGACGATCCGCGATCTGCCGCGCGGGCGCTACACCCTGCACATCCCGATCACCTTTGCCGCCGACCGGGTGTTCATCGACGGGCGGCTGATCGAGACGCGCGGCCGGATCGCCGCCAATCGCGCGGGCACGCGCTATGATCTGCGCAGCCACGAAATCTCGTTCGAGGCGGGCGGCGCGCCCCTGAATTTGCGGATCGATCTGGGCGCTTTCCTGCATCGCGACAACGGCTTCGTCGACAGCCTGATCTTCGGCGAGGCGCAGCCGATGCGGCGCTGGATCGCGCTGGAGTGGATGAAGGACCTGCTGTTCCACAGCGCCCTGCTGCTGTTGGCGCTGAACGGGCTGGTGGCCTATCTTTTCCGGCGGCAGGACCGCGCTTCGCTCTATCTGTCGCTCGCGGCCCTGTGCGGCATTCCCGGTACGGCGATCCTCAGCTACGACAATATCCTGTCGCTGGCCTTTCCCGGGCTGGGCTTCACCGCCGTGCTGGCGCTGCAATATATACCGACCGCATTGTTCATCGGTTTCTTCCTCGCATATTCGCGCGCGCTGTTTCCGCGCGAGACGCCGGTGCTGCTGTTCCACAGCCTGATGACGCTGGTGGGCGCGTTCTTCGTGGCGCAATGCTTCGCGTTCCTGCGGCAGGATACGCTGCTGGCCTCCCACATCGCGCTCACCTGGCCGGTGGTGCTGGGGCTGAGCCTGCTGGGAATATTGACGATCGTGCTGCGCGCCGCCCTGCGCGGGGGCGACGGCGCCATCGTGTTCCTGGTCGGCATCGGTGTGTTCACCCTGCTGGCGGTGAATGCGGCGCTGGTGTGGGCGGGCATCATCCCGGTCGGCTACGGACTGAGCACCGCATCGCTGCCGCTGGGGATGCTGATGCTGCTATTCTCGCATTTCGTGGTGGTGGCGGAGCGCTGGTCGCTGGCGATCGTCTCGGCCGAGCGGATCAACGCCGACCTGCGCGAGCTGGTGGAGGTGACGTCGGCGATCACCTCCGAAATGCAGCTGGACGTGCTGCTGACGCGGATCATCGAGGTGACGAGCCGCATCCTCGACGCCGATCGCAGCACGCTGCTGCTCTATGACGAGCGCACCGACGAATTATGGTCGCTGGTGGCCGAAGGGCTGACGCTGCGCGAGATCCGCATGCGATCGGACGAAGGGCTGGCGGGCTATGCCTTCCGCCATGGCGAGATCGTGAACGTGGCCGACGCCTATGCCGATCCGCGCTTCAACCGCGCCTATGACGAGACGAGCGACTATCGCACGAAGACGATCCTCACGATGCCGGTCACGGCGCGCGACGGGCGGCAGCTTGGCGTGATGCAGACGCTGAACCGGCGTGACGGTCGCCCGTTCAGCGACGACGACGTGAAGCGGATGGTGGCCTTTGCCGCGCAGGCCGCGATCGCGATCGACAATGCCACATTGTTTGCCGAGGTCGTCTCCTCGCGTAACTATAACGAGAGCATCCTGCGTTCGATGTCGAGCGGCGTCATCACGCTGGATCGCGACGCCGAGATCGCCAAGCTGAACGCCGCCGCCAGCGCGATCCTGAACGTGCCGCCCGAGGCACTGGAGGGGGTGAATGCGCGCAACCTGCTGGCCGAGACGAACCCGTGGCTGATGTCCGAGATCGATGCGGTGAGCGCGACCGGCGAGCGCAAGCTGCTGATCGACGTGGATCTGCTGGCCGGCGGCGGCAAGACCATCTCCGCCAACATCACCATCGTGCCGCTGCTGGGCGAGACCGGGCCGGCGGGGCTGCTGCTGCTGATCGAGGATATCAGCGAGGGCAAGCGGATGCAGGGCGCCATGCGCCGCTTCATGACACAGAAGGTGGTGGATCAGGTGCTTTCGCGCGGCGACGAGCTGCTGTTCGGCACCGCTTGCCATGCCAGCGTGCTGTTCGCCGACATCCGCAATTTCACCACGATGGCCGAGGCGCTGACCCCGCGCGAGACGGTGGACATGCTCAACGAGGCGTTCACCGAATTCTTCGAGGCGGTGGCGGCCTATGACGGCGTGCTCGACAAGTTCATCGGCGATGCGATCATGGCGGTGTACGGCGCGCCGCTGACGACCGGGCGCGACCCGGAGAATGCGGTGGAAAGCGCGGTGCAGATGCTGCGCGCGCTACACTTGCTGAACGGGCGGCGCGCCGAACGGTCGCTGCCGCCGCTGCGGCTGGGCGTGGGCGTGGCGACCGGCGACGTGGTGGCCGGCACGATCGGCAGCCCGAAGCGGATGGATTATACCGTGATCGGCGACAGCGTGAACCTCTCTTCCCGCCTGCAGGATCTGACCAAGGGCTACGGCGTGGAGATACTGGTCGACGAGGCGACGGCCGAGGCGGTGGCGGGGCACCACCCGTTGCGCGAACTGGACCTCATCACCGTGCGGGGGCGGCAGCGCCCGGCCAAGATATTCCAGGTGATGTTCGCGGCGGGAGAGAGCGGCTTCGATCTGGCGGCGATGCTGGCCGAGTATCAAAATGGGCGCGATTGCCTCGCCGCGCGCGACTGGAAGGGGGCGGCGGCGGCGTTCGCGGCGGCGCTGGTCATCAACCCGCAGGATCGCGCCTCGCTGCTGATGCTCGACCGGGCGAACGCGCTGGCGGCGGAACCGCCCGCCGACGACTGGAACGGGGTGTGGCACGCCTCCGGCAGCAAATGAGCCGCGCGGCACGCATCCGGGGATGGAGCGTGCCGCGCAGGCTGGCGGCGGCGGCGCTGATCCTGATCCTCATCGCGGCGGGAACGATCGGCGTACTCTACGCCCGATCTCCGGCGGGGGCGCTGGATGTCGTCGACGCCCTGCTGCCGGGCGGTGGCGCGGTGTCGCGGGTGGCGCAGGGCGTGCCGTTCGCCAGTGGCAACCGGCTGGACGTGTGGGCGGCGCCGGCTCCGCCCGGCGCGCGTCGGCCGGTGCTGATCTTCTTCTATGGCGGATCGTGGGTAAGCGGGCGGCGGCAGGATTATGGCTTCGTCGGCCGGGCCTATGCGCGCCAAGGCTTCGTCGTCGTCATCCCCGACTATCGCAAGGTGCCGGCGGTGCGCTTTCCGGCGTTCGTGGAAGATGGCGCCGCGGCGACCGGCTGGGTGACGCGCAACATCGCGCGCTATGGCGGCGATCCGCACCGCATCCTGCTGGCCGGCCATTCGGCGGGTGGCTACATCGCCGCGATGCTGGCGCTGGACCGGCATTATCTGGCGGCCGAGAAGGTCGATCCGGGGGTGGTGAAGGGCGTGGCCGGGCTGGCCGGCGCCTATGATTTCTACCCCTTCACCTGGCCGGAGGCACGAGCGGCGATGGCCGGCTGGCCCGACCCGCGCGACACCCAGCCGATCACCCACGCCCGCCGCGATGCGCCACCCCTCTGGCTGGCGACGGGCACGGCCGACGGGACGGTCCGGCCGGACAATGCCCGCTCGCTGGCCGCGCGGGAGAAGGCGCTGGGCAGCCGCGCGACGGTGCTGCGGCAATATCCGGGGCTGGACCATGTCGGCATCGTCATGGCGCTCTCCCGCTTGTTCCGCACCAAGGCGCCGGTGCTGGCGGAGAGCACGGCCTTTTTCCGCCGCAGCCTCGGCGTGCCGTCGGTGGGGCCCGGTGCATAGGCCAAGGCTCCGACGTTCGGCTCCGTTAGGTGGACATGCGGCTCAGCGGCCGTCGCGGCACGGGAAGATTGCCGCTGCCCATGTGACCACAATCCATCGAAGACGAGCCGGCTTCCTCTCGGCCCCTGCACCTTACGAGCCGGAGCATAGAACTCAGATTACATGTCGAAGCGCTGGCTGCCATCGTCCAATATGCTGGGGTAGACTACCGGTCCGTCGCCAAGGTGATCCATTACGATCCGATCGCGGCGGTCAGAGAAGGCCTCAAGATCCTCGTCCGGACCGACTTGGTCAGGGTACGTGAACGAAGCGGAGAATTTACCGTCATGCAGTAAATACGTTATTTCAGCCCAACGTTTTCTTGGTTTATCCTGCTCCCACAGATCTAGAAGCAGGTCGGTCAGGCCGTTGTCAGAGTCGAGATACTCTACATGCTTACTTCGCTTAACAAAGATGCTAATGCCAACCATGTTAGTAGCTAACTGGGCATGAAGAAGCGTCCGGGATGATGGACCTCCGCTCATTTCGATCAGAATCGTTCCAATCTCGTTTAGAAGGCGTTCCGCTTCAGTGCTTGGCACGTTGAGTCTCCTGCCGTTTATTCGGAAAGTTGTGTTTGAAGGACTTACCGTCTATTGAAAATCGCACGTGTATGCGCGACGGTCTCATGGAAGCGCCATTATATGAAGGCGTGATCCTGACGGACACCTGCATGCCATTCTTGATCGCTGCAGCCCACTGATCTTCAAGCGCTCTGTAGGCGCCGCGATTGAAGTTTCTATCCTGTGCGAAATGGTTGAACGCGTCGGTTGGTCCATTGAAACGGGCCGCGATATAGTGGCCGCCATCGTCGGTTCCGCGTCGGTCCGCTCCACCGGCGTGCGCCTGGGCGGTGCGGGATCGTACCGGCGAAGCGCTGAGGGTGAGCGTGCCCGTCATGCCGACGGTTCGTTGTGTCTCGTCGATCCGATATTCGTAACCGTTTTTCCGCACCAGTCGGATTTTTGGAGCGGCAGGCGAACGAGGTGCCGGAGCCGGTCTGATATCGGTGTTAGGGGCGGCCGGTGAGGCAGCCTGATGCAACATCCGGATGACACGGGGCGTGCGCAAGGTCTCCGGCGTTTTCGCTGCCGCCGGCCCGGCGCGGCGGCCGGCCTGTGTCGCACTTGAACGCGATGCCTGAACCTTCGGGTGCTTCTCGGCGGGTTTCCAGGTGCCGGTTGCGCCTCCCCCACCAGTACGACCACCCCCGCCACCGGTGAAGCCGCCGCCCATCCAGCCGCCGGCCTGACGTCCGGTGCCGGTGAAGGTGAACCGGCCGGTGGCCACATCATGCCAAGGGTTGAACTTAAATTCGACGCTGTCGAAACTTCGCGCGAGCGGCAGTCGACCGGTTCTAAGCCAGACGGAAAAGGCCTGATGTCGCGCATTTGCCAAAGTGTCCATTTGCCGCCTCGCTGTCAGTGACGGCGAGAACATCTCAGCAACATTTTCCAACTAGTCAAGCGGCGATGGGCCAACCAAGCAGGCGGGAGAGGCGAGCCAAGGCACATCAGCTGTGTCGGAATGGTGCACCGGGAGGAATTCGAATCCCCGACCCCTGCCTTCGGAGGGCAGTGCTCTATCCAGCTGAGCTACCGGTGCGCGGGTGCTCACCTAGCAAAGCGGCCGCGCCGCCGCCAGCCCTAAACCACCCTGCCCTACGCCCGAACGGCGTCGCGCGATCGAAGCCGGCTTGGCGGCGCGCATATTGCTGTTAGCCTGCCGCATCCTTGGGGGACATCGGAATGCGCAACGTGAACATCGGTTGGGTTCTGGGCCTGTTGCTGGCGGGCACGGCCGCGCCGGCAGCGTCGATCGCTCCGGTGGTCGCCGCGATCCAGAGCGATCCGCCACGCGATGCCGCGCATCCCGCGCGCATTGCGGTGCTGCATGTGCCGAGCGGCGGCGGGATGCTGAACGCGGTAGCCTATCTGGCGGCGGGCGCCGGGCCGCACCCGACACTGATCCTGTTCCACGGCCTGCCGGGCAACGAGAAGAACCTCGATCTGGCGCAGGCGGTGCGGCGCGCCGGCTGGAACGTGATCGCGCCCAACTATCGCGGATCGTGGGGCAGCCCCGGCGCCTATAGCTTCGCCGGGGATCTCGTCGATGGCGATGCGGTGATCGCCTATGCGCGCGATCCGGCCAATGCCGCGACGCTCGGCGTGGATCCGGGCCGGATCGCGGTGGCGGGGCACAGCCTGGGCGGTTGGGTGGCGGCGATGACGGCGGCGCATGATCCGGGGCGGCTCGGCACGATCCTGATCTCCGCCGCGAACATCGGCAGCATAGGCAGGATGCCGCGTGCGGAGTTGCTCGCCTTCGCCGCCGACAATCGCGAGACGCTTGCCGCGACTGCCGGGCAGATGGCCGACGAGCTGGCCGGCAACGTCGCCACCTTCGATTGGGCGGCGGCCGCGCCGAGCCTTGCCGGGCATCCGCTGCTGGTGCTGACCTCCGACGACGGGCTGGCACCCGACGCGGCGGCGCTGGTCGGCCGGGTGCGCGCCGGTTCGGCCAGACCGGCCCCCGCGACGGCTAGAGGCGCGGCCGGCGTCGAGGAGGTTCATGTCGCGACCGATCACAGCTGGTCCGATGCGCGGATCAGGGTGGAGAGCGAGGTGGTGACGTGGCTGGCAAGGCTGGCGACGACGCGCTGATCTTTCCCGTAGCCCACGCAATTCGGGGAGGACGGTGGCGATGCGCGGCATGGCGGGATTCCCATATCGCCGCGGCATCCCTAACTAGGCCGGGTGAACCGTGCCCGTGTCCTCCTGCTCAACTCCGCACTGGGTCCGCTCGACTACCGGGTGGATCATGGCCAGCATGTCGAGCCGGGCAGCATCGTGCTCGCACCGCTCGGCCCGCGCCAGCTGGCGGGCGTGGTGTGGGAGGCGGAGCATATGCCGTCGGACAGCGAGGTAGGCGACAATCGCCTGCGCCCGCTCGCCGCCGTCTATGATCTGCCGCCGCTGGGCGCGCCGCTGCGCCGGCTGATCGAATGGACCGCGGCCTATTATCTCGCGCCGCCCGCCGCCGTGCTGCGGATGGCGCTGGCCTCGGCAAGCGCGCTCGACGGCAGCCGGACGACGGTGGAATATCGTGCCACCGGGCATGTGCCGGAGCGGCTGACCCCACAACGCGCACGGGCGCTGGAGCGGATCGGCGAACGGCAGGGGCTGGTGCGCGAGCTGGCCTTCATCGCCGACGTTTCGGACGGGGTGATCCGGGGGCTGGTGAAGGCGGGCGCGATCGAGGCCGTGGAGGTGCGGATGGACGATCCGTTCGTGCCGCCCGACCCCGATCATGGCGTGCCCGATCTCTCGCCCGATCAGGCCGCCGCCGCCGGCACGCTGATCGCGGCGGTGCGCGGGCATGAGGCGGCGCCGATCCTGCTCGACGGGGTGACCGGATCGGGCAAGACCGAGGTCTATTTCGAGGCGGTGGCCGAGGCGGTGCGGCTCGGCCGGCAGACCCTGGTGCTGCTGCCCGAGATCGCGCTGACCGAGCCGTTCCTCAAGCGTTTCGCCGCGCGCTTCGGCCATCCGCCGGTGGCATGGCATTCGGACCTGCGGCAATCGCAGCGCAGGCGGGCGTGGCGGGCGATCTCGTCGGGCGAGGCGAAGGTGGTGGTGGGTGCGCGGTCGGCGCTGTTCCTGCCCTATCGCGATCTCGGCCTGATCGTGGTGGACGAGGCGCACGAATCCTCGTTCAAGCAGGAGGATGGCGTGATGTACCACGCCCGCGACGTTGCGGTGATGCGCGGGCGGTTCGAGGGCGTGCCGGTGATCCTCGCCTCCGCCACGCCGGCGATCGAGACGCGGCAGCAGGTGGCGCTGGGCCATTATGCCGAGCTGAAGCTGCCGAGCCGGTTCGGCGCGGCGACGATGCCGGAGATACGCGCGCTGGACCTGCTGCGTGATCCCCCCTTGCGCGGGCGCTGGATCGCGCCGCCGCTGGTGCAGGAGCTTGCCGCCAATCTGGAGCGCAAGGAACAGAGCCTGCTGTTCCTCAACCGGCGCGGCTATGCGCCGCTGACCCTGTGCCGCACCTGCGGGCACCGCTTCCAATGCCCGAACTGCACGGCTTGGATGGTGGAGCATCGGCTGACCGCGCGGCTGGCCTGCCACCATTGCGGCCATGTGATGCCGCCGCCGCGTGCTTGCCCGGAATGCAGCGAGGAGGACAGCCTGGTCGCCTGCGGCCCCGGCGTGGAGCGGATCGCGGACGAGGTGGCAGCGCTGTTTCCGGATGCTCGCACCGCGATCGTGACGTCGGATACATTGTGGTCGCCGGCCAAGGCCGCCGAGTTCGTCAACCGGATGGATGGGGGCGAGATCGATATCGTGATCGGCACGCAGCTGGTGACGAAGGGATATCATTTCCCCAACCTCACGCTGGTGGGCGTGGTGGATGCCGATCTGGGGCTGTCCGGCGGCGACCTGCGCGCGGCGGAACGCAGCTTCCAGCAGATCGCGCAGGTGGCGGGACGGGCCGGGCGCGGGGCCAAGCCGGGGCGCGTGCTGGTGCAGACGCGCGAGACCGGCGCGCCGGTGATCCGCGCCCTGATATCGGGCGATGCCGAAAGCTTCTACGCGGCCGAAACGGAGGCGCGGCGCCATGCCGGCGCACCTCCGTTCGGGCGATTCGCCGCGATCATCGTCTCGTCGGAGAGCCTCGACGAGGCGGTGGCGACGGCGCGGGCGATCGCCCGCAGCGCGCCGGAGGTGGAGGGGATGCAGGTGTACGGCCCCGCCCCCGCCCCGCTCGCCATGCTGCGCGGGCGGCACCGCCAGCGCCTGCTGGTCCACGCCCGTCGCACGCTGGACGTGCAGGATGTGATCCGCGAATGGCTGGGCGCGCTGGAGTGGCCGAAGGGGGTGCGCGTGGCGGTGGACGTGGATCCCTACTCGTTCCTGTAGCCCTGCCCGCGCCGCAGCCTTACCCTTCGATCTTGCATAGCTGTAACGTGCCTGCTAACCGGCCCGCGACGTGCGGGGGCGCCTTTATTGGGCGATCCTCTCTGCATGGGGCAAACTCCATCAAGGGGATTTCGGGCGCGTGGAGAATAGCGGCGGCATTCAGGCAAGCCTCGCGGGGCGCTATGCCACGGCTCTGTTCGAGCTGGCGCGCGACGAGCGGCAGCTCGACGCGGTGTCCGCCAGCCTGGCGACGGTGAAGGCGAGCATCGCCGAATCGGACGAACTCCGCCGGCTGATCGCCAGCCCGCTGATCGGGCGCGACGAGGCCAGGCGCGCGATCGCCGCCGTCGTGCCGGCGATGGGGCTAGATCCGCTGACCGGCAACTTCCTGGGCGTGCTGGCGCAGAACCGCCGGCTGGGCCAGATCGACGCGGTGATCCGCGCGTTCGGCCAGCTGCTCGCGCGCCACCGTGGCGAGGCGACCGCCGATGTGATCTCCGCCCACCCGCTTTCCGACGACCAGATCGAGGCGCTGAAGGCCAAGCTGAAGCAGCAGACCGGGCGCAACGTGTCGATCGACCTCAAGGTCGATCCGGCGATCCTCGGCGGGCTGATCGTGAAGGTCGGCAGCCGCCAGGTCGATGGCTCGATCCGCACCAAATTGAATACTCTCGCGACTGCGATGAAAGGCTGAACATGGATATCCGCGCGGCAGAAATCTCGAAGGTCATTCGTGACCAGATCGCCAGCTTCGGCAACGAGGCGCAGGTGTCCGAGGTCGGTCAGGTGCTTTCGGTGGGCGACGGCATTGCCCGCATCCACGGTCTGGACAATGTGCAGGCCGGCGAGATGGTGGAGTTCTCGAACGGCATCAAGGGCATGGCCCTGAACCTGGAGGCCGACAATGTCGGCGTCGTGATCTTCGGCTCGGACGCCGAGATCAAGGAAGGCGATGTCGTCAAGCGCACCGGCACGATCGTCGACGTGCCGGTCGGCAAGGGCCTGCTCG
>CAXTTS010000014.1:0-30274 GCA_964247265.1 uncultured Sphingomonadaceae bacterium | reverse complement strand
ACAGCGAGGCGGGCGGCACCGCGCGGGCACGGGCGAGCGGCGCCAGCGCGAACAATGCCGCGACGAGCAGGCCGTAGACCGCGCCGGTGAGCAAGGGCAGCGGGTAGAGCGCCATGCGTGGCGGCACCGGCAGCGCATCGCCCGCCACCGCCGCGACAATCGCCGGCACCGCCGCGCCCAGCACCACGCCGGCGGCGATGCCGGCCAGCGCCACCAAGGCGATCTGGATCAGGTAGGTCGCGGCGATCGTGGACGAATCCGCACCCAGCACCTTCAGCGTGGCGATGCCGCCGCGCCGGGCATCCAGCCACGAGGCGACGCCGTTCCCGACGCCGATCCCCGCCACCGCCAGCGCCGTCAGCCCGACGAGGCCGAGGAACTGGCCGAGCCGCTCGACCATGCGGCGCAAACTCGGCGCGCCGTCGGTGCGGTTCTGCACCTGCCAGCCGCCATCGGGAAAGCGCGCAGTGAAGGCGTTGGCCGGCGCGGCGAAATCGGCGCCGGCCGGCAGGCGGATGCGATAGCGCGCGTTGAACAGGCTGCCCGGCTGGACGAGCCCGGTCGCCTTGATCCCGGCCATGTCGGCCAGCACCACCGGGCCGAGGGTGAAGCCTTCGCTGAGCCGATCGGGCTCGTTCGCGATCAGCCCGATCACCCGCAGGCGCGCCTCGCCGATGCGTACCCGGTCGCCGACGCGGATGCCGAGCCGCTCCGCCAGCGTCGGTGCGATGGCCACGCCGGCGCCGGCCGGACGCGGCGCCAGCGCCCCCGGCGCGAGGCGGAGCGCGCCGTAAAGGGGATAGGCGGCATCGACGCCCTTCAATTCGGCCAGCACGCTCTGCGTGCCGTCGAGGCGCGAGGCCATCGCCCGCATCCGCACCGTTTCCGAGGTGCGGCCGGCGGCATCCATCGCCGCGCGCTCGGCCGGATCGGCGAAACGCTGGACCACCTGATATTGCAGATCGCCGCCGAGCAGTTCGCGCCCCTGCCCTTCCAGCGCGCCGACGATCGCGGCGGAGAGGCTGCCGACGCCGGCGATCGCCGCCACGCCGAGGAACAGGCACAAGGCGAGCAGCCGCAGCCCGGCGAGGCCGCCGCGCAATTCCCGCAACGCCAGCCGCCAGGCGAGGCTCATGCGGCGGCGCTGTCGGCGAGGATGCGCCCGTCGCGCAGTTCGATCGTGCGGCCGCAGCGGCGCCCGAGCGCGGGATCGTGGGTTATCATCACGAGCGTCGCGCCCGTCTCGCGCTGGCGGGCGAACAGCAGATCCATGATCGCCTCGCCGGTGGCGGCATCGAGATTGCCGGTCGGCTCGTCGGCGAACAGCAGGGCCGGGCGCGGCACGATGGCGCGGGCGATGGCGACGCGCTGCTGCTCGCCGCCCGAAAGCTGGGCGGGATAATGGCCGGTGCGATGGCCGAGGCCGACAAAACCGAGTTCGGCCGTGGCGCGATCGAAGGCGTGCGGCTCACCCGCCAGTTCGAGCGGGACGGCGACATTCTCCAGCGCGGTCATCGTCGGCAGCAGATGGAAGGCCTGCAGCACGATGCCGATGCGGCCGCGCCGGGCGAGGGCCAACTGATCCTCCCCCATCGCGCCGAAATCCGCGCGAGCGACGTGGATGGTGCCGCCGCTCGCCTGCTCCAGCCCGGACAGCACCGCCATCAGCGAGGATTTGCCCGAACCGGATGGGCCGAGCAAAGCGACCGTCTCGCCTTGCCGCACGGTGAGATCGATCCCGCGCAATATCTCGACACGGGCGGTGCCGGTGCCGAGCGAAAGGGTGACATCGCGCGCGGCGATCACGATGTTGTCGGGAGCTTGGGACAGAAGGGAATTCCGATTGGGCAAGGCGGCAGGTTCATATGGGTGGCGTCGGGCGATTGTCCATCTTGCCGGGTGGCTGGCGCTGCTCGGCGCGGCGCCCGCCGTGGCGGCGGACCGGCTTATCGTGGCGTTCGGTGACAGCCTGACGGCGGGTTACGGGCTGAAGCCGAAGGAAAGCTTCCCCGCGCAGCTGGAGGCGGCGTTGCGGCGGCAGGGCGTGGCGGCGCGGGTGCAGAATGCCGGCGTGTCGGGCGACACGACGGCGGGCGGCAAGGCGCGACTGGCCTGGGTGCTGAACGCGCTGAAGGCGAAGCCCGATCTGGTGATCGTCGAATTGGGCGCGAACGACATGCTGCGCGGCCTGCCGGTGGCGCAGGCGCGCGGCAATCTGGATGCCATCCTGGCCGAACTCCGGCGGCGCAAGCTGACGGTGCTGGTCGCCGGCATGCGCTCCGCCCCCAATATGGGCCGCGCTTATGTCGGGGCGTTCGAGGGCATGTATCCGGCGCTGGCGGCGAAATATGGCGCCGGGCTCTACCCTTTCTTCCTCGACGGGGTGGCGGCGCAGCATGGCATGACCCTGCCCGACGGGCTGCACCCCACCGCGCGCGGGGTGAGCGTGATCGTGCGGGGGATCATGCCGAAGGTGAAGGCGGGGCTAGGCCTGAAATAAGCCCGCCCGTTCGGTTCGGCCGTGTCGATCGGTCCGAACCGAACGGGGTTATCGCGATCAGCAGCGACGGCCGTCGGACCGATCGATCGCGCGGCCGGCGAGCGCGCCGACGCCGGCGCCCAGGATCGTGCCGATCGTGCGGTCGCCCCGACCGGCGATCGCGTTACCCGCTAGACCACCGGCGACGCCGCCGATGGCGAGCCCGCCATTGCCCTTGTCGTAGCAGCGCTGGTTGCCGCGATAGCGACGATCATTGCCACGGTAGCGCCGATCATTGCCGTAACGGCGATCGTTGCGCCACGCGACGTTCTGGAAACCCTGATCGGTTCCGCGATCGTTCCAGCCGTAGTTCTGCGCGGCGGCGGGCAGCGGCGCCACCGTGGCGGTGCCGGCGAGGGCGAGGGCGGCGGCGGTCATCATTGTCTTAAACATCATGGTCTGTCTCCCTGACTGGCGGCCCCGGACAGAAGTGGGCCGATCACAGTTATGCTTGTGGGCGACTCGGGTTGACCGATGCCTGAATGTGCCTGTCAGCGGCCGTTCAGCCGGCGGCGGCGGGGAAATGCAGCGCCAGCCAGATCGTCGGCCGCTCCGGATCGGTCCAGGTCACGCGGTGGCGGACGTGGGCGGGGATCAGCAGATGATCGCCCGGACCGAGGACAAGCTCCCCCTGCCCCTCGACGAACAAATGGGCGCCGCCCTCGACGAGCAGCACCCATTCATCCTGCGATTGATCGTACCAGTCGGCGGAGACCTGCCCGGTGGAGACAATGCGCTCGACACGCAGGCCGGGGCGGGTGAGGAGGGTGCGAAACTCCTCCTCGTCGGCATCGCGCCTGATCCCGGCGAGAATATTGCCCCAGCCTTCCGCCGCCCGCTCCCTTGCCGCAGGTTGCGCCTCAATCGTTGGCGCTGCCCGGTTCCGCCATGTTGCGGTGCATGCCCGCCAGCACAGCCGCCGGAGTGACGTGGGCGACCGCGACCTGCACCTTGTTCTTCCAGCCGGAGACGATGCTCGCCTTGCCGGCCATCAGCGCGTTCCAGCCATCCTTGGCCACGTCCGCCGGATCGCTCTTGCTGTCCGACGCGCCGACGCTGGTATCCATCATGTCGGCGCGATCGAAGAATTCGGTCTCGACCGGGCCGGGCATCAGCGTGGTGATCTGGACGCCCTTCGATTCCTTCAACTCGTCACGGATTGCATCGGTGAAGCTGTCGACGAACGCCTTGGTGCCGTTATACACCGCCTGGAACGAACCCGGCAGGAAGCCGGCGATCGATCCGGTGACGAGCACCTTGCCGTCGTCGCGCGCCACCATCGGCTTCAGCACCTTCTGCAGCAGATACAGCGTGCCGGTGATGTTGGTATCCACCACCTTGCGCCAATCCGCGACATCCTGATCGAGGAAGCCCTTGCCGAGGCCGCGACCGGCATTGGCGCAGAGCAGATCGATCGCCCGCCCGTTGGTGGCGGCGAGCAGCGTATCGACACCCTCGATCGTCGAGAGATCCGCCTCGACCGATTCGACCTTGCCGCCATGCATGCGGAAGTCAGCCGCGGCGCTGTCGATCAGCGGCTCGTCCGCGACGACGAGGATGTCATAGCCGTTTTCCGCCGCGATCGACGCCAGCTCGAAACCGATGCCGGTGGAAGCGCCGGTGATGACCGCATATTTTCCGTTGCTGTCTGCCATGCTGTATCTCCTTACGCCGCTTTGGCGAGGCCGGGCTTCAGGACGATCTTGGTCACTTCGTCCTGCTTGTTCTTGAAGATGTCGTAGCCGTGCGGCGCATCCTCAAGCGCCATGCGGTGCGAGATCAGGAAGGTGGTGTCGATCTTGTCCTCCATGATCGCGTTGAGCAGGCCGGGCAGATAATGCTGCACATGGGTCTGGCCGGTCTTCATCGTCAGGCCCTTTTCCATGAAGGCGCCCATCGGAAACTTGTCGACGAAGCCGCCATAAACGCCGGGGACCGAGACGCGCCCGCCCTTGCGGCAGGCGACGATCGCCTGGCGCAGCACATGCGGCCGCTCGGTGCCGAGAAAGGCGGTGGCCTTGATCTGGTCGAGCACATTGTCGGCGAACAGGCCGTGGCTTTCGAGGCCGACCGCATCGATCACCGCATCGGGGCCGATCCCGCCGGTCATCTCCATCAAGGCATCATAGACCTTGCTGTCCTCGTAATTCAGCGTCTCGGCGCCGAACTTCTTGGCGAGTGCCAGACGGTTTTGGAAATGGTCGATCGCGATCACCCGGTTGGCGCCCATCAGGAACGCGCTCTGGATCGCGAACAGCCCGACCGGGCCGCAGCCCCAGACCGCCACCGTGTCGCCCGGCTCGATATCGGCATTCTCCGCCGCCATCCAGCCGGTGGGCAGGATGTCGGAGAGGAACAGCACCTTCTCGTCTTCCACCCCATCCGGGATCACGATCGGGCCGACATCGGAAAACGGCACGCGGACATATTCCGCCTGCCCGCCCGGATAGCCGCCGGTCATGTGGCTGTAGCCGAACAGGCCGGACATGGCGTGGCCGTACAGCTCCTCCGATATGTCCTGATTGTCGGCCGGGTTCGAATTGTCGCAGGCGGCATATTGATGCTTGCCGCAGAAATAGCAGCTGCCGCAGGCGATGGTGAAGGGCACAACGACGCGCTGGCCCTTCTTGAGCGTGCTTTTCGCGCCGATCTCGACAACCTCGCCCATGAATTCGTGGCCGAGGATGTCACCCGCCTTCATGGTGGGGATATAGCCATCGTAGAGGTGGAGATCGGAGCCGCAGATCGCGGTGGACGTGATCTTGATGATCGCGTCGCGCGGATTGATGATCTCGGGATCGGGAACGGTATCGACGCGGACGTCGTGCTTGCCGTGCCAGGTGAGCGCGCGCATGGGCGGTCCTTTCGGTGAAGCGGAAGATTACGCCTTCGGCGCGGGGTTCGGCGGGCTGGAGGTGGCGATCTCGCCCGTCTCCAGATATTGTTTCAGCCGGCGGAGGTCGCGGCGCTGCTGGATCGCCGGCTCCTTGTGGGTGATCTTCGCGACGATCTTGCCGACGAAGCCGGCCGGCGGATCATAGGCGATGGATGCGGTGACGAGCGTGCCGCGATCGGCGTCGGCATCGCGAAACTCCACCCGGCCGCTGTTCGATATGTCGGCGCCCTCGGCGGATGCCCATGCGATCAGGCTGTCCGGCACGTCCTCGGTGACGATCGCGTCCCATTCCACCGTCTTGCCGCCGGGTGCGTTGACCACCCAGTGCGAGGTGCGCCGATCGGTCGTGGTGATGCTCTGGATGTTCTCCATCACCCGCGCCAGGTTCGTGAAGTCGCGCCAGAAGGCGTAGACCTCGGATCGCGGGCGGTTGATCGTGATCGTGCGCGCCGTGAGCGCGGTTTCCGAACGGTCCTGCTGTTCGCTGCCAGGTTCGGCGGAGCGGGCGGTGTGACGCGGCGCATCGTCCCGCCCGCCGGTATCGGCGGTGGTGGTCGTATCCGTCATGGCGATATCCGTTTTGCTGCGAGCTTGGGAAACCCACCGTCCGGCGCGCTGTTCCCAACAAAAACCTTGCCCTAGGTTAGTCGCGCTGAACGGAGCCGGCGGAGGGCATAAAGCGACGTCGCGGCCAGCGCCGCCGCCGCCATCAGATAAGGCAAATGCATATCCGCCGTATAGAAGGCGACGCCGATCGAGGGGCCGAGCACGAAGACGATCCCGTTGACCGAGGTGACGCGCCCGGCGACGAGCGCCTGTTCGTGCGCCCCCACCGCCAGCGACGCGCCGGCGGTGAAGCCCGGACGGACGAAGCCGAAGCCGAGCGAGGCGAGCGCGAAGGCCACCGCCAGCGCATGCATGCTGCCGGCAAAGGCGATCGCCACGCAGCCCAGCGACGCGGCGGCGCAACCCCACACCAGCATCCGGGCGGGGGTGAGGCCGAGGCGCGGGATCAGCCCCCATTGCGCGAGCAGCGCGGCCCCCGCCCCCGCCATCAGCACCAGCCCGATGATCGGCTGGGCGGCCGCGGGCGGCAGGTGCAGCCGGTCCATCACCAGAAACGCCATCGTCTGGCCGACCATCGCCTGCGCATGGCCGGCGACGATCCCGACGAGCAGCCACGGCCAGATGCGCGGATCGGTGAGGCGCAGCCGGCCGGGGCGCGGCGGATGGCTGGCGGCGATCACCGATGCGCCGCTGGGTTCGCCACCGATCGTCGGCTCGGCATTGGCGGCGCCGCGCATGCGCCGCTGCTCCGGCCCATCACGCGGGAGGAGCAGGATCACGCAAACGGTCATCGCGAGGCCGCCGATCGCGAACACATAGCCCGGCCCGGCCAGCCCGACGACCGGGAGGATGAAGAATGGCGCAAGCGCGGGGCCGAGGATCGTGCCCAGCCCGAAGGCCGAGGCAAGCAAAGTGAGCGCGCTGGTCCGTTCGGCGCGGGTGGTGCTGGCGGCGACCAGCGCCTGCGCCGCCGGCGGAGCGGCCGCGCCGAGACAGCCGTAGATCAGCCGGGCGAGGACGAAGGCGGCCAGCGTGCCGGCGGCACCGAGCCAGCCGTGGAGCCCCGCCGTGAGCGCGATCGCGCAGCCGAGCACCGAGGCGGTAAAGCCGGCGATCCCGATCGCGACCATCGCCTTGCCGCCGAACCGATCCGATCGCCGCGCCCACCACGGCGCCGCCACCGACCATATCAGCGCCGAAAAGGAAAAGGTGATCGCGATGACGGCATCGGGCATCCCCAGCAGCCGGCCGATCGCCGGCAGCACGGATTGCAGCGCGGTGTTGCCGGCCGCGATCGCCATCATCACGGCGAACAGCAAGGCGAACTGGCGCGGGCGCGAGGCGGCCGGGTTGGCGGGGGGAGGAACCGACGACATGATCGTGGCTCCCATAGCCTCGGCTCACCGCATAGTCTCGGCTCACCGCGCGGCGAAAGGGTGGCGCTTGCCTTTATGTGGCACTTTTGCGAACGGAACGGATCGACGCCCGCCCGAGTTGGAGCAAGCATGTCCGGATCTTCCGCCGAATCGGCGCTCGCACGTACCCAGAAGCGCCGATCGGTCGCCAATGCCGGCCCGCTCGGCATGTTCTTCCGCGGATTCGTCAAACATCCGGTGATGGTGGGATCGATCATCCCCTCCTCCACCAAGCTGATCGAGAAGATGCTGTCGCGGGTCGATTGGGCGAACACCAAGGTGTTCGTCGAATATGGGCCGGGCGTGGGCACCTTCTGCGGCCACATCCTCGATCGCATGACGCCCGATGCCACGCTGATCGCGATCGACACCAATCCCGATTTCATCGAATATCTCGGTGCCCGCATTCCCGATCCCCGGTTCATGCCGGTGCAGGGATCGGCCGCCGACGTGCGGCAGATCCTGGCCGAGCGCGGTTTCGAGCATGCCGACTATATCCTGTCCGGCCTGCCTTTCTCCACCCTTCCGCCGGGGATCGGCCCGAAGATCGCGAGCGAGACGCAGGCGGTGCTGCGGCCGGGCGGCGCCTTTCTGGTCTATCAGTTCAGCCCGAAGGTGCGGGATTTCATCGCCCCGCATTTCACCCGCATCGATCACGGCTTCGAACTCATCAACATCCCCCCCGCCCAGCTTTACTGGGCCTGGAAGGACTGATGGAAGACGACGCCATCGTCGCTTTGGAGCGGGCGATGGCACAGGCGGCGGCCGATCTGGATTATGAGAAAGCCGGCCGGCTGCGCGACCAACTCCATGCGCTGCGCAACGGCGGCGAGGCGATCGCGGCCGATCTGGCCGGGCTGCAGCGGCAGCGACCCGGCGCGATGGGCCTCGGCACCAGCCAGCAGCAGGCGGAGCCGCCGCCGGGGTGGACGCCACCCCGCAAACCCGATCCGATGACGCGCGCGACCGGAAGACGGCGCGGGCGGCAGGCCTAGCCGATCCGCACGATCCGCGTGGCGAGCCGCTCCACCTCGGCCGCCTCATGGGAGACGTAGAGAATCGGCAGCGCCAGCTCGTCGCGGATCCGCTCGATCACCTGCATGATCTCCTCGCGCCGCGCGGCATCGAGCGAGGAGAGCGGCTCGTCCATCAGCAGGAAGCGCGGGCCGGAGAGCAGCGCCCGGCCGATTGCCACGCGCCGCGCCTCCCCGCCCGACAGGGTGCGCGGCCAGCGATCGAGCAGGGGCGCGATGTCGAGGAAGGCGACAGCTTCATCCAGCGCCATCCAGCGATCGGCCGGCGCGGCGAGACGATGGCCGTAGAGCAGGTTCGCGCGGACGCGGCGGTGGGGAAACAGCCGCGCTTCCTGGAAGACATAGCCGGCGCGGCGACGGTGCGGCGGAAGGTCTATCCGTGCGCCCGCATCGAACAGGGTTTCGCCGGAAACGCTGACATGGCCGTGATCCGGGCGGATCAGGCCCGCGACCATGTTGAGGATGCTCGTCTTGCCCGCGCCGGACGGGCCGAACAAAGCCGTCAGCCCCGCGCCGACCGAGAAGCTGGCGGCGATATCCGCCTCGCCCAGCCGGCGGCGGACCGCCAGATCAAAGGACATGGCCGCCCCGCCCCGCGCCCGCCCGGCGCGACAGCCATTCCGACGCGACCAGCGCCGCCAGCGACAGCGCAACGGCGATCAGCGAGAGCCGCGCCACCGCCGCATCCCCGCCCGGCATCTGCAGCGCGGCATAGATGGCGATCGGCAAGGTGCGGGTTTCGCCCGGTATGTTCGAGACGAAGGTGATCGTCGCGCCGAACTCCCCGATCGAGCGGGCGAAGCCGAGCACCAGCGCCGCCAGCACGCCCGGCAGGCATAGCGGCAGGGTGATCGTGGCGAAGGTGCGCCACGGCCCCGCTCCCAGCGTGCGCGCCGCGCCTTCGAGCCGGCGATCGACCGATTCGATCGACAGGCGGATCGCGCGCACCATCAATGGCAGCGCCATCACCGCCGCGGCCAGCGCCGCGCCCGTCCAGCGGAACATCAGCGTGATGCCGAACCAGTCGGCGAGGAAACGCCCCGCCGGGCCGTTGGCGCCGAACGCCAGCAGCAGCAGCCAGCCCGTCACCACCGGCGGCAGGACCAGTGGCAGATGGACGATCGCATCGATCAGCAGCTTGCCGGGGAAACGCCCGCGCGCGAGCAGCCAGGCGAGCGCGAAGGCCGGCGGCAAGGTGAGCGCGATCGCCACCATGCTCACCTTCAGCGAGAGGCGGATGACCTCATATTCGTCCGCGCCGAGCAAGGTCAGCGGGGGATGAAGCCGTAGCGGGCGAAGATCGCCTTGCCCGCCCGGCTGACGAGGAAGGCGCGGAACGGCTCCGCATCGGGGCTGCGCGCGGCGGTCAGCCGGGCGATCGGGTAGGTGATCGGCGGATGGCTGTTTGCCGGGAACAGGCCGACGATCGCGACACCCTTCGATGCACGGGCATCGGTGGCGTAGACGATGCCGAGCGGGGCCTCGCCCCGCTCCACCAGCAGCAGGGCCGCGCGGACATTCTCCGCCCGCGCCACCCTGGCGGCAACGGTCGGCCAGACGCCGAGCTTCGTCAGCGCCGCCTTGCCGTAGAGGCCGGCGGGCACCGCATCGGGATCGGCCATGCTGAGGCGGCCGCCGCCGAGCAACCGGGCGAGCGGGAAGCCCGGGCCGATCGTCAGCCGCACCGGACGCGCGGCGGGCGCGATCAGGGCAAGCCGGTTGGCGAGGAAGGACAGGCGCGTGGCGGGGACGATCAGGTGGCGGGCGGCGACATCGTCCATCCATTGCTCGTCGGCCGAGATGAACAAGTCGGCCGGCGCGCCCGCTTCAATCTGCCGCGCGAGCGCCGAGGAGGCGGCGAAGGACAGGCGCGGACGCGGATGACCCTGCGCCACCCACGCATCGGCTGCAGCCCCGAGCGACTCCTGCAGGCTCGCGGCGGCGAGCACCAGCGGGCCGGCCCCTTCGGCCCGCAGGGGGCCGGCGGCCATCAGCAGCGCCAGCGCCGCCAGGCAGCGGCCGAGCCATCGCATCATTCCACCAAGCCTCCGATATATATAGCGGTATATCAAGGCGGCGCGCGAAGCCGTCAATGCCCGCCGGAAGGCACGGGCGTGGCGCGCAACGAGGCGAGCAGCGCATCCTCGTCGGCGGACACGGCCAGCCGGGCGACCATCGCGGCATAAGCGGCCTGCACCGTTTCGCCCAGCGGAGTGAGGCGCGCACCGCCGCCTTTGCTGCCGCCGGTGGCGGTCGCGACCAGCGGCTCGGCCCAGCAGCGGTTCATCGTGTCGACCAGCAGCCAGGTGCGGCGATAGCTCATGCCGAGCAGACGCCCCGCCGCCGAGATCGAGCCGGTCTGTGCGATGGCGGCGAGCAAGGCGGCCTTGCCCGGCCCCATCGCGATCTCCCCACCGCACATGATCTGCGCCTTCAGCTTCAGCCGGGGATCCATCCGCCCCTGTTATCAGCGCCGTGCGCGGCAGGCGAGCCCGGCCTGACGACCGCCCGGCATCAGTGGTTCGGGATGTGACTTCCGAGATGGCGACCCGCCAGATAGCCGAAGGTCAGGCCCGGCCCCAGCGTGCCGCCTGCGCCGCCATAGGCTTCGCCCAGCACCGCTGACATGGCGTTGCCGGCCGCATAGAGGCCCGGGATCGGGTTGCCGCTCCAATCCACCACCTGTGCATCGCCGTTGGTCTTCGGCCCGCCGGCGGTGCCCAGCGCACCCGCTTCCATCCTGACGGCGTAGAACGGCCCCTGGTCGATCACGCCCAGGGTGCGGTACGGAGCCTCGAAATCGGTGTCGCCCCACATGTAGAAATTGTCGTAGGTGGCGTCGCCCCGGTTGAAGTCGTCATCATGGCCGTTGCGGACCATGTCGTTGAACCGGGCGACGCTGGCCTGAAGCCCGTCCGGGTCGATCCCGGCGATCGTGGCGAGTTCCTCCAGCGTGTCGGCCTGCATCATGTAAGCGGGGGTCGGCCCGCCCGGCGGGGTGTTGAAGGTCTGATATTTGTCGCGGTAGCGCAGATCGATGATGAACCAATAGGGCAGATTGGCATAGCTGTGGGTGCCGGCGTCGAAGGCGTGCAGCGTCTTGCCGAGCGCGTTGTAATTGGCCGCCTCGTTGACGAACCGCTTGCCCGCGCGGTTGACCAGGATGGCGCCCGGACGCGCCCGCTCGTCGGAACCCAGCAGGTAATTGGGCTTGGCGTTGCGGTGTTGCGGCTTGAACTCCAGCACGCTCTGCATCCAGAAGGCGTTCTGCATGTTGCCCAGCTGCGCGCCGGCATCGATCGCCATCAGCAGGCCGTCGCCCTCATTCTCCGGTACGCTGACCGGCCCGGTGAGCGGACCGCGCAGGAAGGTCTTGACCAAAGTCTCGTTCCACTCGAACCCGCCGGTGGCGATCACCACGCCGCGCCGGGCGCGCACGCGGAAGTCGCGGCCGTCGGCATCCTCGGCGACGACGCCGATCACCCGGTCGCCATCCTTGACCAGCTTGCGGGCGCGCTTCTCGAACTCGACCGGGATCTCGCGATCCAGCACGGCCTTGAACAGCGATCCGGCCAGCGCCTGCCCCAAGCCCCGGTAATCCTGCGCCTCGCGTTCGGCCAAGGCGGCCTCGTCCAGCGTGCCGGTGACCGCCTCCATCAGGCTGCCGCGCAACGGGTAGGCCATCTTGCTGGGGTTCACCCGCGCGGCCCATTTGCCGAGCCGCTCGAAACAGAAGGCGGCATTGTCGAGGGAGCGCCCGCCATCGGGCTTGGCGCCCGGCAGATAGGATTGATAATCGGGGAAGTCGGCGAAGACATGGAGGCGGACGGGCGTCTTGTCCGCCAGATAGCGGATCATCTCCGGCCCACCCTCCATGAACGCGCCCAGCGTCTCGGGATCGAGGCCGCCCGGCGCGAGCGCGTCGAGATAGGTGACGACCGCGTCGTCGGACTCGTCGAACCCGGCTTCCAGCTGGTGATGGTTGTTGGGGATCCACAGCATGCCGCCGGACATCGCTGTGGTGCCGCCGACCATCCCGGTCTTCTCGAGGATCACCACGTCCTTCGCGCCGAAATCATGCGCGGCGATCGCCGCCGTCATGGCCGCGCCGCCGGAGCCTAGGACGACGACGTCGGCTTCGAGATCCCAGTTCATGTCCGCGGTCATCGTCTCTCTCCTGCCGGGGCTGGGCCGACCAAGCGGACCCGCGGGGCAGGACAGCCGATCGCCAATATTTGCCTTCTCCGATTCCCTGCCTCACTAGCGGGGTAGTCCTCTATTTACAACAAGTGTTGCGAACGAAGATGCCACCACCGACCGATCACAATGCCCGGCGTGCCGAACTCGTCCAATATGCCATCGATCTGATCGCGGCGGGCGGGCTGGAAGCCGCGACGGTGCGGCGGCTGGCCGGGCTGACCGGCTTCAGCACGACGGCTGTCACCCATTATTTCAGCAGCAAAAGCGCGCTGCTGGGCGAGGTATTCGAGTTCTGCGCCGAACGGGCGCAGACGCGGGTGGATCAGGTGATCCGCAACGATCCGCGCGACGTGCGGGGCTGCCTGATCGCCTTGTCGGCGATCGGCGACGAGGCGCGCAAGGCCTGGCAGGTCAACATCGCCTTTTGGCAGCAGAGCCAGAAGGAAGCGGAGTTCCGCCAGCGGCAGAGCTGGTGGATGAGCAAGGCCGAGAAGACTTTATTGGATGCAATCGGCGAGCGCCAGTTGCAGCGGCAGCCGCTGATAGTCGCGCGGAGCCTTCTGGCGGCGGTGATGGGGCTGGCCGCGCGCGCCACGCTGGAGGAGGGCTTCGCCGATGCCGCGCAGATCGCCATCCTCGATGCCGTGCTGGATCAGTCGCTCGCCTGAACCGCCGCGATGCCGCTTTGCGCTAGCTGCCCGTTCAGCATGGCCATCAGCCGGTCGAGCCCGGCGCGATCGCGCGCCTCCGCCCGTGCCACCAGCACGTCCTGCGTGTTCGAGGCGCGCAGCAGCCACCAGCCGTCGGGCGTGCTCACCCGCGCGCCGTCGATGCGATTCACCTCGGCGCCGGCCGCCTCCAGCCGGTCGAGCACCTCCCGCACCACGGCGAACTTGCGGTCTTCCGCCACCGGAAAGCGCAGTTCGGGCGTGTTCACCGGCGTCGGCAGCGCATCCTTCAGCGCGGCCAGCGAGCGCCCGAGCAGGTGCACGGCGCCGATCAGCCGCACGGCGGCATATTGCGCGTCGTCAAAGCCGTAAAAGTCGCGCGCGAAGAAGAAATGTCCGCTCGTCTCGCCGGCGAGCGCCGCGTTCGTCTCGCGCAGCTTCGCCTTCATGTGGCTGTGGCCGGACTTCGCCATCAGCGGGGTGCCACCCAGTTCGGCGATGCGATCGAACAGCATCTGGCTGGCCTTCACATCGGCGATGATCGTGGCGCCCGGCTCGGCGCGCAGCACCGGCTCCGCCAGGATCGCGAGCAGCTCGTCCGCCGAGACGACGCGGCCCTGCCCGTCCACCGCGCCCAGCCGATCGCCGTCGCCATCGAAGGCAAGGCCGAAGTCGAGCCTTTCGTCAGCCACCAGCCGCTTCAGATCGGCGAGGTTCGCTTCCTCGCTGGGATCGGGGTGGTGGTTCGGGAAGCGACCGTCAATCGCGGTGTAGAGCGTGCGATGCTCGCCGGGCAGCCGCCTCACCAATTTCTCGATCACCTCGCCGGCCGCACCGTTGCCGGCATCCCAGCCGATCCGGAAAGCGCCGCCGGCATAGCCCTGCATCAGCCGGTCGACATAGATATCGATCATATCGGCGGACGAGACGATGCCCGCGCCCTCCTCCCAGTCGCCTGCTTCGGCCATGCGGCCGAGCGACTGGATGTCGTCGCCGAAGAAGGGGCGGTGCTGGAGCACCAGCTTCAAGCCGTTATGGTCGGGCGGATTGTGGCTGCCGGTGATCTGGATGCCGCCATCCACCTCCAGCGTTGCCTCGGCATGATAGAGCATCGGCGTGGGGCCGAGACCGATCCGCACGACATCGACGCCGCTTTGCGTCAGCCCGTCGATCAGCGCCGCCTCCAGTAGCGGCGAGGAGAGCCGGCCATCATAGCCGACCGCCACGCGCGTGCCGCCGGCGCGGCGAAGCCGGGTGGCGAAGCTGCGTCCGATCGCATGAGCGTCCGCCGGCCCGAGCGTGCTGCCGGGGACGCCGCGAATGTCATATTCGCGCAGCGAGGTCGGATCGATGCGGTGCGACATTCTCTTCTCCCCGCCCGGTTAATCACGCCCCGTCAGGAGGCGCGAGGGCGGCTTCGGTTCAGATCGGCCAGCAGGGCATCGCGCGCGCTGTTGACCCGCCGGGCGAGTTCGGCCGATCCGCCGGCATCGGGATGGACGCGCAGGATCAGGCGGCGGTGGGCGGCACGGATCGTGGCGGCATCGGCGGCAGCGGGCACGTCCAGCACGCCGCGCGCCTCGTCCGCGCTCATCATGGGGCTGCGTGGCGTGCCGCTGGGTGGCGTGCGGCGCGGGATCAGCTTGCGGCGGCCGAACCACAGCCAGCCGACCGACCAGCCCACGCCGATCAGCGCCGGCAGCCACTCGCCGCGCGTCATCAAACGGAGGGCGAGCAGGCCGGCGACGATCGCGGCGATATCCGGCCAGCGGACCTGCCGGTACACGCCCGATTTCCAAGCCCAGATGCCGATGGCCGCCGCGATCAGCAGCAGCAGGCTCATCGGCGGTGGCGCCTCATCCGGCCGCCGCCACCCGCTGCGTCGGCCAATCGGGCAGGGCGAAGCTCGACACCATCTCGCGCAATTCCTGCCGCGCGGCGATGTGGGCGACGCCCGCCTCGCCGATGGCGGCGAGATCGAGCAAGGTGAGGCCCTTCGGGAACAGTTCGCGGAAGATCACCCGCTCGGACAAACCGGGCACGATGCGGAAGCCGACCCGCTTGGACAGCTCGCCCAGCGCCGCCGCCACCCGCTTCATGTTGCGCGCCTCGATATGCTGGAGGCGATTGCGCAGCACCACCCAGTCCACCGTGGCACCATCGCGCTTGCCGCGCTGCTTGCGCGCTTCCCACACCAGCTCGGCATAGAAACTGGGGCGGCGCACCTTGTACGTCTCGGCATCCACCTGGCCGATCAGATCGAGATCGATGAAGCTGTCGTTGATCGGGGTGACGAGCGTGTCGGCGCGGATGATCGCGGCGCGCGCATCGGGATCGTCACGGCCCGGCGTATCGACCACGACGATCTCGGCCTCGGCGGCCAGCGCATCCAGTCGCGCGTCGATCGCGATGCCCTTGGCCGGATCGAACGTATCGAACAGCGGCATCGGCAGGTCGATGCCCAGCCGGCGTGTGGTGGCCTGCCGGTTTTCGAGGTAGCGGGCCAGCGTGCGCTGGCGCGTATCCATATCCAGCGCGGCCACGCGGCGGCCGGCGGCGGCGAGCGCGACGGCCGTGTGGACCGCGCTGGTCGACTTGCCGGAGCCGCCCTTTTCATTGGCGAAGACGATGAAATGCGGTGTTCCGACGGCCATGTGACGCAGTGCCTGCCTCTTGATTCCGGCCCTTGCTTCCGGGCTTCGCGCCCCCCAAAGAACGCCTCCAGCGTCTATCGGAGGTGCCGCTTTCGTGCAAATCATTCGTGATCGGGCGAGCCTGCGGCAGGCGGTCGCGGGGCTGCGCGGAGACGGCGGAACGGTGGCGCTGGTGCCCACGATGGGGGCGCTGCACAACGGCCATATGGCGCTGGTGGCGGAGGCGAAGCGACGGGCGCGGCATGTCGTCGCGTCGATCTTCGTCAACCCCACTCAGTTCGGCCCGAACGAGGATCTGGCGACCTATCCGCGCCGCGAGGCGACCGACGCCAAGATGCTGGAGGCGGCGGGTTGCGACCTGCTGTGGGCGCCGGACGTGGCCGAGATGTACCCCGCCGGTTTCGCCACCACCATATCGGTGCGCGGCGTGAGCGAGGGGCTGGACGGCGCCGCCCGGCCCGGCCATTTCGACGGCGTCGCCACGGTGGTGAGCAAGCTGCTGCATCAGGTCTGCCCCGACACCGCATTGTTCGGTGAGAAGGATTATCAGCAACTGGCTGTGATCCGCCGCATGGTCGCCGATCTGGACATGGCGATCGCGATCGTCGGCGTGCCGACCGAACGGGAGGACGACGGGCTCGCTCTCTCCTCGCGCAATGCCTATCTCGATCCGGCGCAGCGGATCGCGGCGCGTGCCCTGCCGCGCGCGCTGGGCGAGGCGGCGGCGGCGATCGCACGCGGCGAGCCGGTGGCGGAGGCGACGGCGCTCGTGCGACGGAAGCTGGCCGATGCCGGCTTCGGCCCGATCGACTATGTAACGGTCTGCGACGCGGAGACTTTAATTACGGTCGATAATATCGCGCGCGAGGCGCGATTACTGGCTGCCGCGAAACTCGGGCGGGTTAGACTAATAGATAATCTGCGACTGCTTGCGCATTAACCAGTTGTAACGAGTTCGGCGCCAAATTCGGATGCAGCGAAACCGTCCGAATGTGAGGCACCACGATGGCACACAGCCTTTCCGCCGCGAACTACCTGATCGAGAGCCGCCTGGCCGATGCCGTGCGCGGCGACCCGGAGGCCTATTATGATCTGGGCATCGCTTATTCCTCCGGCAGTTCCGGCGTGATCGTCGATCTGGTCGAGGCGCACAAATGGTTCAATCTCGCGGCCGTCGGCGGCAACAGCGCCGGCCAGGCTTGCCGTGCGGAGATCGCCGGGGAAATGAGCGCGCGCGAGATCGCCGAGGCGCAGCGTCAGGCGCGGGCGTGGATCCAGTCGGGTATGCGGGCGAACTGATCGCGCCGCTTCGCCCGCTTAGCCGCGCTTGAACGGAGCCATTTCGGTCAGCACGGCTATGTCTTGCTCGATCGCGTGGCGTTCGGCGACGAGATAGTCGGCCACCGCCCGGCGGAAGCCCGGATCGGGTATGTAATGGGCCGACCAGGTGGGCACGGGCACATAGCCGCGCGCCAGCTTGTGATCGCCCTGCGCGCCGGCCTCGACATGCTTCAGCCCGCGCGCGATGGCAGCGTCGATCGCCTGATAATAGCATAGTTCGAAATGGAGGAACGGCACCTCCTCGCGCGCACCCCAATAGCGGCCGTAGAGCGTGTCCGCGCCGATCAGGTTGAGCGCGCCGGCGATCGGCTGGCCGTCGCGCAGCGCCAGCATCAGCAGCACCTTATCGGCCATCCGCTCGCCCAGCAGCGAGAAGAAGCGGCGGGTCAGATAGGGCCGGCCCCATTTGCGCGCGCCGGTATCCTGGTAGAACAGCCAGAAGGCATCCCAATGCGCCTCGGTAAGGCTAGCGCCGGTGAGATGGGCGATCTCCAGCCCCTCGACGGCTGCGGCGCGTTCCTTGCGGATCGCCTTGCGCTTGCGCGAGGCCAGCGCGCCCAGGAAATCGTCGAAGCTGCCATAGCCGTCGTTCGTCCAGTGGAACTGGCGATCCTCGCGGATCAGCCAGCCCGCCGCCTCGAACAACGGGATCTGTTCGGCCGCGACGAAGGTGGCGTGAGCGGAGGAGAGGCCATGCTGGCGCACCACCGCTTCCGCCGCCGCGATCAGGTTGGGGGCAAGCGCCGGATCGCGGGCCAGCAGGCGCGGGCCGGGCACCGGGCTGAACGGAACCGCGATCTGGAGCTTGGGATAATATTGCCCGCCCGCCCGCGTCCACGCATCCGCCCAGCCATGATCGAAGACATATTCGCCCTGGCTGTGCGTCTTGGCATAAGCCGGCAGCACGGCGGCGAGGCGGCCATCGCCATCGTCGATCGCGATCGGCACCGGCTGCCAGCCGCGCCGCGCGGTGGCGCTGCCCGAATCCTCCAGCGCGGACAGGAAGGCGTGGCTGACGAACGGGTTGTCGCCACCGGCACAGGCGTCCCATTCGGCCGCGTCGAAGGCGGCGATCCCGTCCGCCATGCGGGCGACGACCTCGCTCATGCCCGCTCGTAGATCGTCGCGTCGGCGTGCAGCGCGGCGGCGGCTTCGGCCTCGGTGCCGCGCACCGTCCAGGTCAGCAGCGGCAGGCCGCGCGCGCGGGCGGCGGCAGCGAAGCGCGACGGCAGATCGCGCACGTCATAGGCGAGGAAATCGGGCTTCGCGTGCCACAGCGACAGGCGCCGCTCGATCCGCCCGCGCCAGCCGCCTTTCCCTTGCTCGCTGACGACCAGCCCGCGCGTGATGCGTGAGCCATGCCGGGCGAACCAGCGCGCCACCTCGGGATTGAACGACATCACCGCGACCGGGCCGCGATACCCCTCCAGCGCGCGCCGCACGCTGAGGCAGAGCGGGCCGACAGCGCCGCGCCTGGCCTTCACTTCGATCAGGAGCGGGACGCGCCCGGCGACGAGGCTCAGCATTTCGGTGAGACGCGGCAGCGCCTCGCCGGTTCCGTTCAGCAGCACGCGATCGAGAGCGCTGGCGGCACGGGTGGCGAGCGGGCCGTGCTCGGCGGTGAGCCGATCGAGCGTATCGTCGTGGAAGACGAAGGCTTCGCCGTCCCGCGCCGCCTGCACGTCGCACTCGATGCCGTGACCGATCGCGATCGCCGCGTGAAAGGCAGCGCGGCTGTTCTCGATCAGGCCGCCCCCGTACAGGCCACGATGGGCAAAGGACCGGCCGGACAGGAAGGCGACCCGCTTGGCCGCGGGCGCCGGTGCGATCAGGCTATCAAGCAGGGCGAACGGCGACGATCGCATCGACCTCTACCGCCGCGCCGAGCGGCAGCACCGGCACGCCGACGGCGCTGCGCGCATGGCGCCCCGCCTCGCCGAACACGGCGACCATCAGTTCGGACGCGCCATTGGCGACCTTCGGCTGATCGGTAAAATGCGGATCGGAGGCGACGAACGCGCCGAGCTTGACGATCCGCTCGACCCGGTCGAGGCTGCCGCCGAGCGCCGCCTTGATCTGCGCGATCAGCATGACGCCGCATCGCTCCGCCGCCTGCCGGCCATAGTCGACGTTGAAATCCGCGCCCAGCCGGCCGGCGATCAGCGAGCCATCCTCGCGGAACGGCAGCTGGCCGGAAATGTGGAGCAGTCCGCCAATCTCGACGGCAGGCACATAGGCCGCCACCGGGGCGGCCGGCGCCGGCAGGGTGATGCCGAGTGCGGCCAGGCGGGTTTCGGGAGCGTCGCTCATGCCCCTCTATTCGGGTGCCGGCCGGGCGGCGTCAAGGTGCCGCCCGGCCGGCAGGCTCAAAGGCCGCGCAGGAACGGCAGCGAGGGCGCGAAGAAATATTCGCCGCCCTTCAGCGTGACGCAGTTCGTCATGTCGAACTGCGCTTTGGCGCCGGAGCAGGCATCCTGCCACTTGCCTTCGGCCGGCGTGGGTGCGGTGCCGTGGCGGCGCTGGCCGATCACCGGGTCCAGCCCGCTGTCGACGGCCGGGAAGGACGGGGAATTCGCCCAGTCCGCCTGCGTCACTTCGAACTGCGCGCCGATATCGGCCATATAGGCCATGAACAGCAGGCCGACATGCTCGGTCGCCGGTTCGGGCCTGCCGCCGTTCCGCTCGTCATAGGGTATGCCGCGCCGGGCCATGATCGCGCCGCGGGTTCCCGCCGTGCGCGGGTTCACCTTGCGGATATGCGATCGCACCGGGCAGCGCGCGCCGCTGGCGCCGCTATAATCGAAATCGTTGGTCGGCGGCACCTGCACAGCGGCATCGCAGTGCAGAGCTAGCGGCGTGCCATCCTCGAACCGGCCGACCAGCATCGCCCCGGGCCGATCCTTGTTGTCGATCGGGGGATGAAAGGCGCCGACGAACCTGTCGTCCTCCAGATGCTTGAACAAGGCGACATTCTGTTCGAGCTTGCGATAGACGAAGAAGGCACCGGCCGCCAGATCGCCGCCGGCGGGGTCGGCGACGATGAACTGGCTCGGATCGAACACCTCGTTCCATGCCCCGGCGGCGTGCGCGGCGATGCCCCCCTCGTCGAGGAAGATGGGCTGGCTCACGCCGTCGGCATAGCCGAAATGCTCCAGCCCGACGCCGTTTTCATCGAAGATCGCCTTGCCGCGGTCGATGCCGACCAGCCGCGCGCCCGATCCTTCGGTCGCGTCGATCGCTTCGCCGAGGCGCTGTTGCAGGCGGTTCGCATCGTCGTCGCCGAGCAGCAGCAGCAGGTTTGGGTGCCCGTTCGCCCGGTTCCACGGGCCTTCGCCCCAATGCGCGCGGTCGGGATCGTTCAGCCGGTCGCGCCGCGCCGCCATCCCGCCGGCGAAGACGGGATCGCCGCCGGGCGCCGCCAGCCCCAGCCGCCGATAACCCTCTCCGCTGAGGAACAGGCAGCCGATCCCGCCACCGTCATAGCTCCTGTCGCCGCGCTTTCGATCGGCATCGATCAGCTGGCGGCGGGCATCCGTGACGAACGGCGCGAGTGCCGCCACCACCTTCCTGGCGCGCTGCGAATCACCGGGCAGTTCCAGGAAGATGTTCGCGGTGTTGTTGCGGCCGTGGCCTTTCAGAATGTTCGCCTGCAGGCCATTGAGAAAGATTTTCGTATCGCCATCGGTAGTTGCGCCACGCCAGACCACGGGCTTGTTGAGGATATGATCGAGTTGCGCCATGCACGCCTCCGGATTTCAGGCCCAGATGAACCATCTGACCTTGCCGCGACGCCACCGCTCCTTACCACAGCCCTCGATCGATATCCTCTATATTCACGCGGGGTGGATTTCCACTCAGCGTCCGTCGCGCCGCCCCAGCAGGCGCAGCCGCAGCGCGTTCAGCTTGATGAAGCCTTCCGCGTCGCGCTGGTCGTAGGCGCCGGCATCGTCCTCGAACGTCACGACCTTTTCCGAATAGAGGCTGTTGGGCGAGCGGCGGCCGGTGATGTGCGCCGCGCCTTTGTAGAGCTTCAACCGCACCGTGCCGGAAACCTTCGCCTGCGAATGATCGATCGCCGCCTGCAGCATCTCGCGTTCCGGGCTGAACCAGAAGCCGTTGTAGATCAGCTCGGCGTAACGCGGCGCCAATTCGTCCTTCAGGTGCGCGGCGCCGCGATCGAGCGTGATCTGCTCGATCCCGCGATGCGCGAGATGCAGGATCGTGCCGCCCGGCGTCTCGTACATCCCGCGCGACTTCATCCCGACATAGCGGTTCTCGACGAGATCGAGCCGGCCGATGCCATGCGTGCGGCCGAGATCGTTGAGCCTGGCCAGCAGGGTGGCGGGGGACATCCCCTCCCCGTTCACCGCCACCGCATCGCCGCGCTCGAAATCCACCGTGATCGTCTCGGGTGTGTCGGGCGCATCCTCGGGGTTGTTGGTGCGCGAATAGACATAGTCGGGCACCTCGTCCCACGGATCCTCCAGCACCTTGCCCTCGGACGAGGTGTGCAGGAGGTTCGCGTCGGTGGAGAAAGGCGATTCGCCGCGCTTGTCCTTGGGCACCGGGATCTGGTGCTTCTCGGCATATTCGATCAGCCGGGTCCGGCTCGTCAGATCCCATTCGCGCCACGGCGCGATCACCTTGATGTCGGGCGCCAGCGCATAATAGCCAAGCTCGAAACGGACCTGATCGTTGCCCTTGCCGGTGGCGCCGTGGCTCACCGCATCGGCGCCGACCATCTTCGCGATCTCGATCTGGCGCTTGGCGATCAGCGGCCGGGCGATCGAGGTGCCGAGCAGATACAGCCCCTCGTACAGGGCGTTGGCGCGGATGATCGGATAGACATAATCGCGCACGAACTCCTCGCGCAGATCGTCGATGAAGATATGCTCGTCCCGGATACCCATCAGCTTGGCCTTGGCGCGCGCCGGCTCCAGTTCCTCGCCCTGGCCGAGATCGGCGGTGAAGGTCACGACCTCGCAGGCATAGGTCTCCTTCAGCCATTTCAGGATCACGCTGGTATCGAGACCGCCCGAATAAGCGAGGACGACGCGCTTGATCGGCTGCGAGGCGTGGTTCGGCTGCGGCACGGGACATGCTCCGGGGCTGGACGGTGGGCGCGGCGGCGATAGCGGCGGCGCCCGGCCCGTTCAAGCGTTGCGCCGCTACATTTCAAAAGCGACATTCCGCCGAAGCATCCGGGCGTCACTCGATCGCCATGCCCGCTTCACCGCGGGCCCGTACCCGCAGGAGTATTCGATGAAGACGCTCGTGATCGCCGCCAGCCTCGCCGCCGCCATAGCCGGCACCGTTCCCGCGCTCGCCCAGCAGCGCGGGCCGGATCACCATGCCCAGCCGATGACCCGCGCCGACGTGCAGGCCAAGGTGAAGGAACGGTTCGCGCAGGTCGACGCCAATCACGACGGCGTGGTGACGAAGGCGGAGTTCGATGCCTATCGCAGCAAGGCACAGGCCGATCGCGAGGCCAAGCGGGGCGAGCGCCGGGCGGAGATGTTCGCCCGGCTCGACACGAACAAGGACGGCCAGATTTCCCAAGCCGAGTTCGCCGCGCGGCCGGATCGCGGGCCGGACGGCGCTGACGCCCCCGGCGGCCACGGCCGGATGGGCATGCGCGGCGGGATGCATCATGGCGGCATGGGCGGATGGGGTGGCTGGGGCGGCCCGAACGGAGACAGGCGCGCCGAAGGCTTCTTCGCCGCGATGGACGCCAACCATGACGGCAAGGTGACGCTCGCCGAGGCCACCGCCAAGCCGCTGGCGATGTTCGACAAGGCGGATGCCAACCATGACGGCATCGTCACCCCGGAGGAGCGCCGCGCCGCGTGGGGCGCGATGCGCGCCGAGTGGAAGGGCAGGCGCGGCTGATCCGGTACGATCCCTCTCGGCTGACGGGAGGGATCAGCCCTTGGCGTGCAAGACCCGCTCGGCCTCCGCCAGATAGTCGCGGGTGATCGGCAGGGTGCGACGATCGCGGATATACTGGATCTGGTAGTTGCACATGCCGCCATGATTGAACGCGCCCATCGCGCCCGCCAGATAGAAGGTCCACATCCGGTAGAAACGCTCGTCGTATAGCGCGACGATCGCGTCCTTCGCCGCCACCGTGCGATCGTACCAGTGCCGGATGGTGAGCGCATAATGCAGCCGCAGCGTCTCGATATCGCTGGCGATCAGCTTCACGCTCTCACTGGCGCCGACGATCTCGGACAAGGCGGGATTATAGCCGCCGGGAAAGATATAGCGGCTGGTGAAGGCATCGGTGGTGCCCGGCCCGCCCATCCGTCCGATTGTGTGCAGCAGCATCACGCCGTCCTCCGCCAGCAGCGAGCGACACTTGAGGAAGAATTTGCGGTAATTGTTCGGCCCGACATGCTCGAACATGCCGACCGAGACGATCCGGTCGAACACGCCCTCCACGTTGCGGTAATCGATCAGCTCGAACTTCACCCGATCGGCGACGCCCGCCTCCTCTGCGCGGCGCCGGGCCGTCTTCAGCTGCTCCTCGCTGAGCGTGATGCCGAGCACATCCACATCGGCGACGCGGTTGAGGTAGAGCGCCATGCCGCCCCAGCCGCAGCCGATATCCAGCACCCGCTGGCCCGGCTTCAGCGCCAGCTTGGCGGCGATGTGCGCCTTCTTGTCGGCCTGCGCCTGCTCCAGCCCGTTCGCCGGATCGGTGAAGTAGGCGCAGCTATATTGCCGGTCCGCATCGAGGAACAGATCGTAGAGCCGGTCGCCCAGATCATAATGGTGGGCGACGTTGCGGCGGGATTTCGCCTGCCAGTTGACCCGATCGAGCCGCGCGCGGAAATTGCCGAAGTGGCGCTTCAGCGGATTGGCCTGGGCAAGGTTCTGCCCGCCCGTTTCCCAGCGGCCGTTCGCGCGGATCAGATCGATCAGGCCGGCGATGTCGCCCTGCTCGATCAGCAATCGTCCGTCCATGAAGGTTTCCGCCACGCCCAGCCGGGGATGGCGGAAGATGTCGCGCCCGACGCGCGCGTCGGCCAGGCGGATGGTGATGGGCGTATGCGCCGGATCGGGCCGGCCGACATCGGTGACACGCCCCTGCGCATCGATCACGCGCAACTCTCCGGTGCGGACCAGCCGCCCGAGCATCCTGTCGATCGCCGCCATCGTCTATCCCGCCTCCAGCCTGCAACCGCTCCAACGCCGCCGCTTACCGATAGGCGCGTATAAAGAAGACGATCGTCGTCGCCAGACTTACGACGAGGGTGCCGGCGCGGACCAGCCCGGACGGCAGACGGCGGCCGATCCGCGCGCCCGCCCAGCCGCCGACGATCCCACCCGCCAGCATCGGCAGACACGCGCTCCACGCGATCATGCCGAGCAGCACGAATATGCCGGTCGCCGCCAGATTGGCGATCGCCAGCATCAGCGTGCGCGGCGCGAACATCGCGCGCGGCGCCAGCCCGGTGAGCAGGCCGTAGATCGCCGTCATCATCAGCCCGACGCCGCCGCCGAAATAGCCGCCATAGATGCCGAGCAGCGCCTGCACGACCACCAGCGTCCGCACCCCGATCGTGACGCGGGCGCGCAACCACTCGGTGGCGCGGTGACCGATGGCGAGGATCAGCGTGGCGTAGAGCAGCAGCCACGGGATCACGACGTCGAAGGTGCGCGTCGGCGTCCACACCAGCAGCAGGCTGCCGACCAGCCCCCCGGCAAAGGTGATCGCCGCCAGCCGCGCCACCGTCAGGCCGGCAAGCGGCGCGAGTTCGTCGCGATAGGTGAAGGCGCTGGCCGCGGCGCCCGGCAACAGGGCGGCGTTGGAGGTGGCGTTGGCGATCGGGCCGGGCAAACCGAGGGCGATCAGCGCGGGCAGCGTGGCGAAGGTGCCGCCGCCCGCCAGCGCGTTCATCGCGCCGCCCAGCACCCCTGCCCCGGCGGCCAGCGCCAGCGCGGCGGGATCAGCCAAGCGCCGCCTGCTTCTCCTCGGCGCGGCGATCCAGCTCCGCCCGGCTGATCTTCTCCGACGCGGATTTCAGCTGGCCGCAAGCCGCCATGATGTCGCGCCCGCGCGGGGTGCGCACCGGCGCCGAGATGCCGGCCTTGAAGATGATGTCGGAGAAACGCGCGATCCGCTCCGGCGCGGAACATTCATAGGCGACGCCCGGCCACGGATTGAACGGGATCAGGTTCACCTTGGCCGGCAGATCATATTTCTTGAGCAGCCGCACCAGTTCGCGCGCATCGGCGTCGCTGTCATTCTTGTCTCGCAGCATGACATATTCGAAGGTGATGCGGCGCGCATTGTTGGCGCCCGGATAGTCGGCGCACGCCTGCAACAGATCCTCGATGCCGTATTTCTTGTTGATCGGCACGATCTCGTCCCGCACCTCCTTGGTGACGGCGTGGAGCGACACCGCCAGGTTGACGCCGATCTCCGCCCCCGCGCGGGCCATCATCGGCACCACGCCGCTGGTGGAAAGGGTGATGCGGCGCTTGCTCAGCGCCAGCCCGTCGCCATCCATCACCAGCTTCAGCGCATCGCGCACATTGTCGAAATTGTAGAGCGGCTCGCCCATCCCCATCATCACGATGTTGGTGAGCATTCGCCCTTCCGGGGTCGACGGCCATTCGCCCAGCGCATCGCGCGCCAGCATCACCTGCCCCACGATCTCGCCCGCCGTCAGGTTGCGCACCAGCTTCATCGTGCCGGTGTGGCAGAAGCGGCAGTTCAGCGTGCAGCCCACCTGCGACGAGACGCACAGCGTGCCGCGATCCGCATCGGGGATGAACACCATCTCGTAATCCTGGCCCCCCTGCCCATCATTGGCGTCCGAACGGAGCAGCCATTTGCGCGTGCCGTCGGTGGAGACCTGCGCCTCCACCACCTCCGGCCGGCCGACGACGAACCGCTCCGCCAGCCACGGATGCATGGCCTTGGCGATGTCGGTCATCAGCGTGAAGTCGGTGGTGCCGCGATTGTAGATCCAGTGCCACAATTGCTTGCCGCGCAGCTTGGCCTGTTTCGGATCGAGCCCGGCGGCGACGAGCCTCTCGCGCAACTGATCGCGGGTGAGGCCGAGCAGGTCGATGCGGCCGTCCGCACGCGGCGGCTGGTCACGGGGCACGGGGACGGGATCGGTGCCGCCGGGGATCTGCATCAGGGCATTCATGTCGGCGCACATAGTGCGAAACCCGCGATTCCGCCAGCTATCCCCGCTTCGCGCAGCCCAGCGCCGCCGCGTCGATCGCGCTGGCCGCACCGTGCAGGCGGTAGGCATCGGCGAAGGGGCGGCCGTTCAGGCCGATCGCCTCCACGCTCATGCTCGATCCGCCACGCATCGCGGCAACGATCGCGGCGTCCACCGCCGCGTCCGGCGCCCAGGCCTCCGCCCGCCCCGAGGCGAGCAGGAAGCGATGATCGCCGATCACCAGATAGGTCGGCGTGCCTGCCTTCTTCGCGCTGCGCAGCCGCACATGCAACTGGCCGCGCACCCCGATCCCGGGCCAGGAGGTGATCGCGGCGAATGGACGCCACGGCCCGCCGCGCAGCCGCACGGCCGGCTCGGCAATGGCAAAACAGCGCAACGGGCGCTGATCGCGATAGGCGCCCCATCCTTCGAACACGCCGAGCGGATCGCGCGCGGCGGCGGGTGCGGCCGCCAGTATGCCGGACAGGAACAGCAGCGGGTACAGTAGCGGGCGCATCCGCGTCCCTTCGTGGCTTTGCCGCAGCGATGCAACAGGCGCGGTTGCCACGCCCGAACGTGCCGACGCACCCGGGCCGCGAAGCCGCATTTCATCTGGCGGTGCCGCCGCGCCGCGCTATAACGCCTGACCGCGAGCAGCGGGGGAAGCCGGGGACGACATGAAGGCGACGATCGAACGCGCGACACTGCTGAAGAGCCTGAGCCACGTTCAGTCCGTGGTCGAGCGGCGCAACACGATCCCGATCCTGTCGAACGTGCTGATCGAGGCAGGCGCCGACGGCGCGCTGAAGCTGATGGCGACCGATCTCGACCTTCAGGTGGTCGACACGGTGGCCGCCGCGGTCGATACCGCCGGCGCCACCACGGTTTCCGCCCACACCCTGTTCGATATCGCCCGCAAGCTGCCGGAAGGATCGCAGGTGCAGCTGAGCGCCGCCGACGGCAAGATGCAGGTCGTCGCCGGGCGCGCTCGCTTCAATCTCTCCACCCTGCCGCGTGACGATTTCCCGGTGATCGCCGAGGGCGAGCTGCCGACGAAGTTCGAACTGCCGGTCAAGACGCTTAAGGAGATCATCGACAAGACGCGCTTCGCCATCTCCACCGAGGAGACGCGCTATTATCTGAACGGCATCTTCCTGCACGTCTCCGACGATGCCACGCCGGTGCTGAAGGCGGCGGCGACCGATGGCCACCGCCTCGCCCGCGTTACCGTGCCGCGCCCGGACGGCGCCGAGCAGATGCCCGACGTGATCGTGCCGCGCAAATGCATCGCCGAGCTGCGCAAGCTGCTCGACGAGGTGGACGGCACGGTCGAGGTCTCACTGTCCCCCACCAAGATCCGCTTCGATCTCGGCTCGGCGATCCTCACGTCGAAGCTGATCGACGGCACCTTCCCGGATTATTCGCGGGTGATCCCCACCGGCAACGACAAGCTGCTGACGCTCGACCCGAAAAGCTTCATGCAGGGCGTCGATCGCGTCGCGACCATCGCCAGCGAGAAGACGCGCGCGGTGAAGATGGCGCTGGAGCGCGACCGCATCACCCTTTCGGTATCGAGCCCGGAAAACGGCACGGCCGCCGAGGAGGTGCCCGGCGCCTACACCTCGCAGCAGTTCGAGATCGGCTTCAACGCCCGCTACCTGATGGACATTCTCGGCCAGATCGAGGGCGATTCGGTGGAAGTGCACCTCGCCGACGCCGCTGCCCCGACCCTGATCCGCGAGAGCGACAAGGCAACGGCACTGTACGTTCTGATGCCGATGCGGGTGTAGCGGGATCGACCGCGCTCATAGCCGCACCACCCGCACGAGGAGCCATCGATGAGCCTGATCCCGCCCGGCATGCCGACCACGCAGAGGGAGGCCTTCGCCCATATCGCGGCCGCCGATCCGCCCGGCATCGACGAGTTCAAGATGATGGCGCTGCTCGAAGCCGTTTCCAAGGGCGGCTATCTGAAGATGGCGCAGGCGGTGTCGGACCCGGAGGCACGCAAGCTGCTGGAGGCCAATGGCGCGGAGGAACTGGCGCACGGCCACCGCGTCCGCAAGGTCATCAAGCTGCTGACCGGCGAGGACTTTCCGCTGCCACACCAGACCGACAACCCCTATGACGAGCCCGGCCCGCTCGCCGAGGTCAGTGTCGCCGCGCTGCTGAAGCTGGCGGCCGGCGAGGAAGGCGGCGAGAAGCTGTATGAACGCTGGGCGGCCGGCATCGACAATCCCGAAGCCGCCGAACTCCTGCGCCAGAACGGCCGCGAGGAACTGGGCCATGCCGGCCGGCTGCGACGCGTGGCGGAGATATTGCAGGCCGGTTAGGGCGGATCGGATCGCCGATCAGCGAGGCACCCTGGCGCCCGGCACCAGCGCCCGCATCTTCGTCACCAGCGTTTCGTAGGTGCTGGGCTGATCCGGCAGCGCCACGCGATCGGCGGGGATCGTCGCCGTTTCCACCTTCTGCAAGGTGAAGCGGCCGTCGGAGGACAAGGGCGTGCCGAGCGCGAAGATCGCCCGCGTCTCCTCGATCAGTTCGCCCGCACCCGATCCGAGCAGGGGCGCGCCCGGGATCAGCGCCGCGTTCATATACGCCTCCAGCACGCGGCCGACCGGGCGGAGGGCGGCATCGTCGCTCGTCACCACGTCGATCGCGGCATCGGGCTTCTCATGGTCGAGGCCGGTCACGGCATAGAGTTTGCCCGGCCGGCCGGCGACGGTGCGGCTCCCCTTCGCCGTGGCGCGGATCGCGGCCTTGGGCGCGGGCGGGCCGGTGCGGGTGAAGCTGTCGCCGAAGGTCGGGCCGATCACCGTATCCACCGCGCGGGCGATGTCCGTCACTCGCGCCACGGTCCATTCGCCGGGCTTGCCGCCGACCATGTAGAATTGTCCGCCGATCAGCAGGCCATAATCCTCGGCGCCGGCCTCGCCGATGCGGGCATCGCCGTTGTCGGCCACCTCCACCACCAGCGGCGTGGCCTCGCCGGGCGTCACAAAAGTGGCGCGCGTACCGGCGGCGGCGGGGCCGGCACCGGCCAGCGCGAACATGAGGGCAAAGGCAAGGCGCATCGCAATCTCCGTGGCAGGCCGCATTCTTAATCCGGCGCTGCGCGGCGGCAAGGGCTGGCGTGCCGCGCCTGCTCCGGTAGGAGGCTCGGATGGCCGTCACCCGCCTCGCCCTCACCGATTTCCGCTCCTATGCCGCCGCCACGATCGAGGCCGGGCCGGGCCTCGTGGTGTTGTGGGGCGAGAATGGCGCGGGCAAGACGAACGTGCTGGAGGCCCTGTCGCTGCTCGCGCCGGGACGTGGCCTGCGCCAGGCGCTGCTCGGCGACATGGCGCGCGGCGCCGGCCCTGGCGGCTTTGCCGTCGCGGCGCGACTGACGCTGCCGGCGGGCGCCGTGGAGATCGGCACCGGCACGCTGGCGACCGCCCCCGAACGGCGGCAGGTGCGGGTCAACGGCGCCGGCGCTAGCGCCAATGCGCTGGGCGAGTGGCTGTCCTTGTTATGGCTCACCCCCGCGATGGACCGGCTGTTCGGCGAGGGCGCGAGCGGGCGGCGACGCTTCCTCGATCGGCTGGTGCTGGCGCTGGAGCCCGGCCACGGTGTGCATGCCGCACGCTACGAGGCGGCGATGCGGGCGCGCAACAAGCTGCTCGCCGAACCCGAGGGGGCGGATGCCGCCTGGCTCGCCGCGCTGGAGGCGGGCATGGCCGAGCATGGCGCGGCGCTGGCGGCAGCGCGCGACAGCACGGTGGCGGCGTTGGCC
>CAXTTS010000013.1:0-30289 GCA_964247265.1 uncultured Sphingomonadaceae bacterium | reverse complement strand
GGGCACCATCATTTCCATCGTTCCCATTCAATAACCTAGCCTTCGGGCGTGGAGCAATTGTCACCGGCTTTTCCGGGGGGTTGCAGGGCAGGCAATGCCAGGTGCAGCCGCAGACTGACGTATCAGCCGGCTGCGCGCCAGATCCGCCGCGCGTCTCGGGTGGCGATTTCGGGACTGCACCTCCGGCAGGTAATTGGCAGGCTGGCTTTTGCCGCGATGGCATCAGTTTGGCTTCAGAACAGCGCAATGGGAAAGGCTCCGGTCACCCGAGGTCATTCGCTGCTGATGCTGGCCGCCGATTCGGCTATGCGGCGCCCAACATCTTCCTCTGCGCTGTCCAGCAGACCAGCAGATCGGCGGCGAGCAGCCGCGATGGGGTGAGCCGCGGCGGATGGCGCCGTTCGCTGAGCGCCTCGACGATCTCGGGGGAGAGCCAGGCGATGCGGATCAGCCGGGCGGTGCGGGTGCGGCGCTTGCCAAGCTGGGCTGCAACCGCGCTGATCGAAAGGGTAGGCGCTGCCAGCACCGCATCTCGAACGATGTGCGCCTCGACGATAAGGCCGACCAGCGTCTCGTCGCGATCCGCTGCGGCACCAGCGTCGGTGGCGAGCACCAGCTTCACATCCTTGCCGTGGCGGATGCGGATCGCAGGTGCGGTGAGGACGATCTGCTGCTGGTTGCTGTAAATTGGGAGGTTGAAGATGCGACCGAGCGCCGCACCGTCGATGGTGACGACGATCTGCTCCTCATCAACCTTTAGCCGCGCAGCGGATAGGATTGCCGCTTGCTCGAACCGCTTTAGCCCTGATCGTTCAGCCGAAGAAGCGCGAGCCCGACCAGCCGGCGCCAGTCACGGCCCACGATGGCACTAAGCACGCGGTAGGTCTCTCCTTCAAAGACATAGCCGTCCTCCGCTACCCGCGCCCGCAGCTTGCCGAGCGCTTTCTCCTGCAGGCGGTAGGCCACCCATCCGCAGCAGGTCGGGCGAGAGGCGCGGGGGCGGGGCCTTCCACACACGCTGCCACTTGTCTGGCAGGTCGGCCGGCGGCAGCGCCGCCAGCCGGTGCGATTGCTGGTCGAGCCTGGCGACCATCACCATGCCGCCGCCTGCTGGTAGCGGGCAGCACCGCGCTCGCCGACCAGCGTGATGGCGTGGCCCTTCTTGCGCAGACGGGTGAGTGCCGCCCGCGTGGTGTGTGGCAGTCAGCCGCGGCGGCGACGAGTTCGTCGAGCCTGGCGCCGCCCTCCTTACGCAGCATGTCGAACACCAGCGCCTGCTTCGTGCCGGCGCGGGCGGGCTAATCCGGCTCGGTCGTTTCGTCGCCCGCGACCACACCTGGGCGAAAGAGCAGACCGCAGCTGCGCAGGCGAGGATTGCCGCGATGCCCGGTCACGCCGCGATCGGGGCGGAGCTCAAGGCCCTGCTCGCAGCCGGCGATCCTCCGACCGACTATGCGTTCGCGGGCAGGATGGTGCTGCGCTTCCAACGCTCGTTCGCCCATCCTCACGGCGTCTTGTCGATCGGCCGGCGCGACAAGTCCGGTGCTCCGGATGCCTGGCGCGAGGTGCTTGACGTTGACGCACTTCGCCAGGCTGAGGGGAACGCGTATGGATTGCACCTCAACTCGGTTCCCTGGGCGCCTCCCGCGTACACGCACTGCGTGATGTCCTTGTCCCCGCTGGGCAGCGATGAAGTCGAACTGGGCGAGTTCGATCTGACCACCGGACGCTTTGTCAAGGACGGTTTCAACGCTCCCGCGAGCCGCGGCTTCGTGGCGTGGCTGGCCGCGGACCGGCTGCTGATCGAGCTTTCGCTGAATGGTGCGCCTAAATCGCCGACGGGCTGGCCGGCTGAGGTGAAAATCTGGTCACGTGCACGCCGCTCGCCAGCGGCTTCGTGACCGAGCTGAAAACGGCGACTCCGAAGGATGGAAGGTGGCGTTACCCGGTCCGCGCCAGTTCCATCCTCTTTCTCAGAAGGCGGTGCGGTAGCCGGCGAGCGCGCGGGTCGAGCCGTCCGACACGTCATGCATCACGCCTGCGCGGAAGCTGCCATGCGCCGTGCCTCGAGCGAAGCCGGCGGTGAGCTGCAGGCGGCGTTCGCCGCTGGCGAGGCTGGCGCGGCTGGTGCGATAGACGAGCGATTGCGAAGCCAGATCATAGGCCGAGCCGACCGTAAGCTGCGCCTCACCCCTCTCGATCGTGAGCGGCTGGGCGATGCCGAGGCTGAGCAGGCGCCAAACGCCTGCCGGCTCGCCTGGATGCCGGCGCGGGTGCCGACGAGCGAGCTGGCGCCGGTGACGATCGAGGCGCCATCGATCTTCAGCCGGGTGACGCCGACCGAGCCATAACCTTCGAGCGTCCACCCACCGGCCAGATCGAAAGTGCGGTGCGCCTCGATCATCGTGGTGGTGGCGCCCCGGCCGAGCGACAGGCCGCCTTTGGACGCGACGCCCATCACGGAGCCCGTCTCGTCGATCAGCGAGGCGCGCAGCGACATGTGCCCCGTATCGAGCGACAGCGTGGCCGCCTGCGCGCGGGAGCCGCCGATCGCGCCGTTGGACAGCGTGAAACCGATACGGCCAAGCCCGGTCACCTGATTCATCCCCAGGCTGTTGCCGGCCTGTGGAGCGTAGGCGAGGATACCGTCGGCGAACGGGGCCAGGCCCATGATATCGCTCTGCAGCGCATCCTGCGCGTTCAGGCCCAGCCGAAAGCCGGTGCCGCCCGCCTGATAGGCCACCTCGCCCGAGGTGAGCACGCTGTGGACCTGCCCGGCCTCCGGCCCGGTGCGATAGCTGGCATAGCCGAGCGTGCCGCTGAGTGCGCCATAGCCGAAGCTGTTCGTGCCGCCGTCGTTCATCTGGCCGAGGCGGCGGCGCAGCCACTGCGCGCGCCCGGCCTCCGGCTTGACGACCAGCCCGGCGATCGAGCCGCTATAATCGCGACCATATTTGTCGATGACGGTCACGTCCGACAGCGCCGTCTGGATCGAGGCGGTGCCGACGGCGGCCGGCACGGCCATTACCGATGCCGCCAGTTCCGTCTGCACAGCGCCGTTCGAGATCGTCGGGCTGGCTGGCGAGAGCGCCGCCTTCACATCGATCAGGCCGTGGCCGAACACCGTGTCCACGCCGGGATCGCCGATATCGCGGGCGGTGTTCAGGATGACGTTGCCCGCATCCGCGCCCGAGAGCTGCGGCCACTTGCTGAGGATCAGGGCCGCCAGCCCCGACACCTGCGCCGCCGCCGAACTGGTGCCGGAGAAGCCGGCGACCGAGCCATCGAGGCGCGTGGTATAGTTGGTGCCCACCGCGGTGACGGTGCGATCCGCCAGGCTGCCCGCCTTGTTCGAATAGCTGGCGAGCGTGTAGCCGCTCTGCACGAACGGATCGAGCGCGACCACGAAGAGCCAGCCTTTGCGGTTGGCGTCGTCCACGTTCACCGCGTCCGTCGGGTTGGCGCCGCCGCTGTTGCCGGCGGCGTTCACCACCAGGCCGCCGGTGGCGGCATAGCGACCCACCGCCGCCTTCAGGCTGCCATTATAGCCCTGCGAGGCGAGTGACCGGTTGATGACCTTGATGCCCGAGGTGGCGGCATAATCGAGTGCCTCGGCATCGTGGTACAGCGTCTCGGTGCCGGTATCGTAATTATAGTCGGACGTGCGCAGGATCGCGATGCTGGCATCGGGCGCCACGCCCATGCCGTTATTGCCATCGCGGTTGCCGGCGATGATCGCGGCCACGGCGGTGCCGTGATCGGCCTTGTCGTCGCTCAGCCGGTTGCGCGCGGTAGTGACGCCGCCGCGCGTCTCGTTGCCGAAATCCTTCGACAGGCTGGAAATGCGTCCGGTGAATTCGGGCAGTGCGGTGTTCACGCCATCGTCCAGCACGCCGATGGTGACGCCTTGGCCGGTCCAGCCATTGTCCAGCGCATAGAGCCCGCCGACGAGTTCGCTGGCGGTGTAGTTCACGCGGAATTCGGCCGTATCGTTGGCCGAGCGGATCGGTTGCGCGCCGGCGGCGGTGATGATGCTGCCTGCCGGCGGCGCCACGGCCACGGCATAAGGCGAGGCGACCGGCGTGGGGGCCGGCGCTGGCGTGGGTTCTGGAGTCGGCGACGGGGCCGGTGTTGGCGTCGGGGTCACGGGTGTGGTGGCCTTCACGTCCGCGTCCGCCGCAGTGGGCGTGGGCGTGGGGGCGGGCGCGACGGGCTGGGCGCCCGGATTGGTGCCCGTAGCCGTTGGGGTAGGCGTCGGTGTGGGCGCGGCGGTCGGGGCCGGCGTGGGTGTCGGCGTAGGAGTTGGCACCGCAGGAGTGGCGCTAGTCGGGGCGGGCGCAGGCGCGGCGGTGGGCGCCTGCGATCCACCCGAATTCACGCCGCCACCGCCGCCACCGCATGCGCTGAGCGTTGCCAATACCAGAACACTGACTGACTGACGGAGATACTGCACGACCTGATCCTTCGTTGCTCGAAGGACGACTACAACGATAGTCACAAAGCGTGACTAATGCGGCTGGTTAAGAGGCACTTATAGAAGAATAAAGAGCATTAAGCGTTTATTCCCGTCTTAACCTTTGCCGCAAATTATCGCCTAAACATCGTATCTGTATGGTCGTTATGATCCAAACCGGCACGAATAAGCCGCTTCAGCGGCATCAGCCACTCGACGCCAGGCGTGGAGTGGCTAGTCGAAAGGCTTAACGGCCCGTGCCCCGCCATTGGCACCGAAGCCACCTTAAGCGACATGCTGCTGATGCCGAGGGCCCGCGGATCGCGCGCAAGCCCGCCGCCGGCCAGGCGCCCGACAGGCGCAGCGCCGCCGACATGCTCGACACGCCTGGCGGTGGCGACGTGCTGATCGCTGACCGCGCCTATGACAGCGACGCGCCCGCAATCGGATGACGGCACACGGCGCGTCAAGCCGATGACCGACCGTAAGAGGCCGTCTTCCAGTGACCATGCGGGGTCGCCGCCCGCAGCCGGGCCGACTCCAGAGAAACTTAATCTATTTCGAGCAGTAGCGGCTGATGAGAGTCGCGTGGGCTGACATCGATATCAAGGCACGCCGGGAGCGGAAGGAGCGGGAGATCACCTGCATTCGCCGCGTGGCGCCATTGCTTGCTGTTATCACCTCACCCGTGTTGGCTATCCTTTCGGCGCGCCATGTAATGCCAGTTGCGACCTCTGGTCCGCTTCTGTTGATCGCTACGGCGATCCAGCTCTCGTCGTTGTGGAGGCTTCACAGCGCCGAACGCATCGCGCACTCGCTAATCGCGAGCGACGGACCGGTCAGACCGATCGAGAAGAGCCTCGGAGATCTGGCCCGGTGGACCGAGGCGGTCGCGCATAGATCCGCACCGACGCACCCGATTTCTGGCCTGCCGACGCGGGAACATTTCCTCGGCGCGGTCGAGACGCATATCAGCGCGAACCGGGGCTCCCGTATGCTCGCCACCGTGCGGTTTGCCGACTTCGATCGCATAGCCGCTTTCGATCAGGAGGGCGCGCATGCGGCGCTAGCCAGCCTCGCTCAACGCCTCACCGCTGCGGTCCACCGCCGCCACATCGTTGCACAGGTCGACCGCGACTGCTTTGCGATCTGGCTCGTCGACCAGCCCGACATGGCTGCCGCCGAAGCGGAGCTGCGGGTGCTGGCCCACCTGATGATCCAGGAGATGCCGAGCGTCGAGAGCGTGCTCAGCCCCACGATCGAGGTCGGCACCGCCGCCTTCCCGGCGGATGGCGATACGCCTGCGGCACTGCTGGCGCGTGCGCTTTCGGCAAGGACCCGGCCGGAGTTCGGCAAGGCTGGTGGCGTCACGCTGGTGCAAGCCGCGTCGCGCTCCGCGGCGCGCGAGGCGTTCGTGATCGAGCAGGATCTTGCACAGGCGATCGCGGGCGATCAGCTGACGATGCTGTTCCAGCCGCTGGTAGAGCTGAAACAGCATCGTACCGTAGGAGCGGAAGCATTGCTCCGCTGGAACCACCCAACGATGGGCGCGATCTCGCCGGCCCGCTTCATACCGATCGTGGAGCGGATCGGACTCAGCGATCAGTTCGGCTCGTGGGTGCTCAACACCGCCTGCCGCGAGATGCGGCGCTGGCGCGAGGCGGGGCTGGACGGATTGCGGGTCGCGGTCAACCTGTCCGCCTGTCAGCTCGCGGACGTGAAGTTGCGCGAGAAGATCGAGCGCACGCTGAAGCGCCATCACCTCGAGCCGCAGGTGCTCGAACTCGAACTGACCGAAACTGCTGCGATGGCGGACGCCGGCCGCACGCTGCACCTGTTCGAGACTTTGCACGATCTTGGCGTCAGCCTTGCGATCGACGATTTCGGCAGCGGCCATTCAAGCCTCAGCTATCTGAAGAATCTGCCTTTCGACAAGCTCAAGATCGATCGCGAGTTCGTGACGCGGGTCGATGAGCAGCTCGACAGCCAGGCGATCTGCAAGGCGCTGATCGACCTCGGCCGAGGGCTCGGGCTGCGCGTGCTGGCCGAGGGGGTCGAGACGCGAGCCGAAGTCGATGTGCTCGCGCGGTTCGGTTGCACGCTTTTTCAGGGCTATTACTTCTCGCATCCGCTCAGCGGCACCGACTTCATCGCCTTTGCCCGTGACCCGTCCAATATTCCGGGTCTTGGCACGCCGGTACACACGCATTCCGACCAGATCAAAGGTTGCCTTCCCGCATGACCAGCCTGCGTCCATCCGCCCTCCTGCTCGGGGCGGCCCTCCTCTCGCTTGCGGCCTGCGGCGCTCCGAAGGGGCGAGGCGACGCCACCTCCGTTCCGGCGCGCGCCGGGTGGGCGGATCGTGAGAGCGTCGGGAAGGCGATCGCGTTTCTGAACGAAGGATCGAGCGACCGCGCTCGTGAGGTGCTGGCCAGGCTGCTCAACCAGAAGCCTGACGATGCGATCGCACGAGGCCTGATCGCGCAGATCGACAGCGATCCGATGACGCTGCTCGGGCGCGCCAGTTTCGCCTACAAGGTGCGCCAGGGCGATACCCTATCGTTGCTCGCCGGTCGCTTCCTTGGCGACCCGACCCGGTTCTACGCGCTCGGCCGCTACAACGGCCTGACCTTTCCCGTCACGCTGAGCGCCGGCCAGTCGCTGCGGATCCCGGGTATCGAACGCACCCTCAAGCCGAAGCCGGTTCCGCGCCCCGCGGCAGCGGAGCCGCCGCGCATCAAGATCACGCCGTCCCCGCCCCTGGTAGCCAGACCCGTCGCCGATCCCGCCCGCGCCGCGAAACTTCGCGCGGTGGGGCTCGAGGCGCTCAACCGGGGCAATGTCGCGCAGGCGATCGCATTGTTGCGCCAGGCGCAGCAGGCGGCACCGGACAATCCCCTGATCCAGCGGGATCTCGTTCGCGCCACCCGCATCCAGCGGGCCGTTCAGACGAAGAGGCAATGATGGCAGGCAGTCTGGAGCCGGCAACCGAGATGCAGCGGCTTGGCCGCTACGAACTGCGCGAGCGCATCGGCGAAGGGGCGATGGCGGATGTCTGGCGCGCTTATGATCCCGGCATCGATCGCGTCCTCGCGATCAAGCTGCTCAAGCCCGAATTCCGCGCCAGTGCACACAGCACCGCGCGCTTCATCCGCGAAGCCAAGGCGGCCGGCGCGCTCGCGCACCCCTCGATCGTCACGATCTACGATGTCGGCGAGGCCGACGGCTACCCCTATATCGCGATGGAATTGCTTGACGGCCGCTCGCTCGATCAGGTGCTCGCCAGCGATGGACGGATGAGCATCGAACAGACGCTGGCGATCGGTACGCAACTCGCCTCCGCGCTGAGCTATGCGCATCTGTCGGGGATCGTCCACCGCGACATCAAGCCATCGAACATCATGCTTGGGCGCGATGGCGAAACGATCAAGATTCTCGACTTCGGCATCGCTCGCGTCGCCGACATACGCGACGCCGAGGCGAACCTGAAAACGCAGGTCGGCCAGATCCTTGGGACGCCGCGTTACATGAGCCCGGAACAGGCGCTCGGCCAGGAACTTGACGGTCGTTCCGATCTCTTCTCGGTCGGCGCGGTGCTTTATGAGCTGATAACCGGCCGGCAGGCGTTCGACGGCGCGAGCGCCGCGACGCTGGCGCTCCAGATCACCCAGTCCGATCCGCCGCCGCTCGCGAGCCTTGAGCCCGGCTGTCCGGGGGGCTTGCGCTTCATCATCGAGAAGCTGCTGGCGAAGCGGCCGGATCGCCGGTTTGCCGACGGTATCGAGCTTGCCCGCGCGCTGCAGCGGGAAGGCAAGGCCTATGAAGCGGTCAAAGCCGATGCCTCGGGCCGCAACCGCATCCTCACGCTGCCGGTGCGGATCACCCTGGCCATGGTCGCGGTGACGGCGGTCGCACTCACGCTCAGCCTGGGTGCCGTGCTCGATCGCCAATATCGCGCGATGGAGCGGATGGCGCTCGCCTCGGGCTCGTCCATCGCCTCGTTCGTCGCCAGCAACGCCGCGCTGCCCTCGGTCGACAACGCCGCCTTGCCTGCGGCCGAACGAGACTGGCTGCCGGTTCAGGCATTCATCGCGGCTGCAGCCAAGGACGATTCGGTGCGCTGGATGACGATGGTCGATCGCGACGGCATCATTCGCGGCGCGTCCGACCCCAAGCAGCTCGGCACCCGCTATCGCGTCCCGCGGGGCGAGGTCGTCGTGCACCGCGAAGGCGATGTCACCGTCACCGATCTCAAGCTCGCCGACGGCAGGCCGGGGTTCCGTTTCGTGCATCCGATCCTCTTTGCCGGCCAGGGCTTCGGCACGATCGAGGTCAGTATCAGCAAAACCGAGCTCCAGGCCGCAGCGGCGACGTCGCGCAACCTGTTGATCGCGCTTGCCGCAGTAATTCTCGCCGTGGTCGCGATGGTCAGCTTCGTCGTCGCCAAGCTGCTCGCCAGACCCGTCCGGCGGCTCAGGCTGGCGCTGCACGACGCGGCGATGGGCGATCTCGATTTCCGCCTCTCACATCACCGCAAGGATGAGTTCGGCGAGCTGTTCGACAGCTTCAACCTGTTCGTGACGGCCATGCAGGAGCGGCTGGCCGCGAGCGAGCGCCCCTCCGGCCGGCCGCAATCGCTAGAGGCGACGCGGATCGAGCCGGTTGCGGAGGTGGTCGACACGGCCAGCGCGGAGGGCACGCCCTTTGCCTCGATCCCGCTCCTAAAAAGGGCCTGAGCCATGTTCATGTGCCGACTATTCCATCGCGATCAACCGTTTCAGCAGATCGACGCGCGGCTGCTCGCGTCCGGCGAACTCACGATCGGCCGCGATCCATCCGCCGATTGGCCGCTCGACGATTCAGGAGGCGTGCTGTCGCGCATCCACTGCACGCTGCGGGTGGTTGATGGCGAACTTACGGTTTGCGACAGCAGCACCAACGGCACGTTCGTCGATGCCGCGACGCGAGCGCCGAAAGGCGTGCCCACCTCGCTTCGACCCGGGCAGACCTTGCAGCTAGGTACGCTGACGCTGCTGGTGGATACGCCGCCGGAAGGCGCTTCGGGCGACTTGACGACGCTTCATCTGCCCCCCGCCATTCCCGCGGCCAGCTGGGACGCTCCTGCGCCGACCCTGCAACCACATCCCGACGCCTCGCTTCTTGAGGCCTTTTGCGAAGGCGCCCGGCTCGATGCTTCGACGTTTTCGGACGAGGATCCGGTCGCGCTGATGCGTCGGCTCGGCGGGATCTACCAGCAGACGGTGCTGGGGCTCACCACGCTGACCGCGCAGCGCACCCGGATGAAGGAAGAGCGCGAACTCGATCGCACCACCGTCCGCGCATCGGGCAATAATCCCATCAAGTGGACGGCTCCGCGGCAACTCGCGCAGATTTTGCTGCGCGAACGCGACGGCGACTTCCTGACCGGGGAAGATGCGGTGCGGGCTTCGTTCCTCGATATCGCCATCCATGTCTCGGCGATCACCGCCGGCGCGAACGCCGCCATCGCCGAGACGCTCACCGTCTTTGATCCGGTGGATCTGGCGGCCGCCGCCGGACGAGCGGGCTTTTCCCTGCGCGGCAAGGCAGCCGCCCAGGTCGACATCCACGCCGAACGCCACGACGCGCTTCGGGCCGGCGGCGCCGCCAAGGCGTTCCGCGACGCTTATCATGCGGCAAGCGAACCGCAGGACGATCGATGAACGGGTCCGCAGCCGGCCTTTCAGATCGACCGTTGAGCTTTCGTTCCGCTTCGCGAAGCCGGGCCGGGCATCCGCGCACGCCCAACCAGGATCGTGTGCTCGATCGGGCTGATGCTCGGTTATGGGCGGTCGCGGACGGGATGGGCGGTCATCGGGACGGCGCCCGGGCGTCAGGCCTCCTGATCGATGCGCTGAGCAAGGTTGCCCACGGCGCGTCCGGCTTCGCATTTCTGGCCGAGGCGGAGCGGAGCGTGCTTGCGGTGAACACGAAACTGATCCGCAGCGACGACGAACGCTGCGGATCGACACTAGTGATGCTGATTGCGCATGACGACCATTATGCCTGCCTGTGGGCCGGTGACAGCCGTGCGTATCAGCTGCGTGGTGGTGAGATAGCCCAGATCTCACGCGACCATAGTGTGGTCCAGGCGCTCGTCGAGTCGGGTGCCGTTCGCGAGGCCGATCGCCGCCAGCACCCCGACGGGAATGTTATCACGCGGGCAGTCGGAGCAAGTGCCGACCTCAAACTCGATCGCCGCTTCGCGCGTATCATGCCAGGTGATCGATTTCTGCTCTGTTCCGACGGCCTGACTGCTTGCATCGACGATGATGAACTCGCCGCCGCCGCCGCCACTTCGCTGTCCGCGGGAGCTGCCGCCGATCGATTGATGCGGCTCGCCGCCAGCCGGGCCGCACGCGATGACGCGAGCCTGGTCGTTATCGACGCGAGCGACGCCGTGATAGCGGAGTGACATCCGCCCTTTTTCATCCGATCTGAGCGAGATTGTTCCAGCCTTGTAAGGCTATTGGCTAACGGGTTTGTCGCCTTCTGCCCTGCATATCTGTTGAACAAGCGACGGCTCGTCGTCCTCGATCGCGCGATTGAACATCTCGACCGGAAAGGCCGCTACCGCCCGGTTTCACCGTGATAGGGTAGAAACGCCCTGTTCCTTCTCCAGCCGCCGCGGCCCGGCAAGAAAACTGGAGTTGGCTGCCCGCGCTTCGGGCTTCGTCATCAGACGGCAAAGCTCGACCTTGCTGGATCGTCGGGAGCTTCCTGGCTATGTATATCGCCCTCGCTCTGCCTTTAAGGAACGGAATGTCATGGATCGCAGGCTTTTCCTCGGCGCATCCATCGTCGCGTTGGCCACCGGCGGCCGGCTGAACGCCCGCACGGCTCCGGCGCGGGTCGGCAAGGCCGACGCGGACATGCGGGCGCTGATGGACGCCTTCTGGGAGGAGGAGCTGGACCTGATGCCGGAGACGGCGACGCAGTTCGCCCTCGACACCGGCCGGCACGCCGCCGCGCGTGGCCGATTGAACGACTATTCCGCCGACGGCCGCGAGCGATGGATCGCCAGCCGCAAGGATCGGCTCGCGCGGATGAACGCCATTCCGGATGGGGCGCTCTCACCCGCCTGGCGCACGAACCGCGAGGTGGTCGCCTACGCGTACAAGCAGGCGGGCGACGGCGGCACGCGCTATCGCTTCGGCGAGCCGGGCTCCGGCTATGCGCCCTATTCGCCTTATGTCGTCAGCCAGCTGACCGGCGCCTACGCCTCCGTTCCCGATTTCCTGGCGTCGGTGCATCCGGTCAGAACGACCGGTGATGCGGAGGCCTATCTCGCCCGCCTCGCGACCTTCGACACGGCGATAGACGCCAACACCGCCACGTTCCGCGCGGACGGCGCCAACGGCATCATGGCGCCCGATTTCGCTCTCGACGCAGCCCTGGCGCAGTTGAAGGCGTTGCGCGCGCCGCCACCCGCAACCAACGGCCTCGCCACCAGCCTTGCCAAGCGCGCCAAGGCCACCGGCTTGGAAGGCGAGTGGAGCGCCCGGGCCGCCGCCATCGTCGAGCGAGAGGTCTATCCTGCGCTCGACCGGCAGATCGCCGCACTCAGCGCGCTGCGGCCCAAGGCCCGTCACGACGCGGGCATCTGGGCGATCCCCGAAGGCGATCGCTTCTACGCGGATGCGCTCGCCTTCCAGACCACGACGACATTGACGCCGGACGAGGTCCACAAGCTCGGCCTGGAACAGGTCGCAGCGTTGGGTGCGCAGCTGGATACGCTATTGCAGAAGCAGGGTTTGTCGCAGGGCAGTGTCGGCGCGCGACTGACCGCATTGTCCCGCCGGCCGGACCAGCTTTATCCGAACACCGACGCGGGCCGGGCCGAACTGCTGGCGGCGCTGGAGCGGCAGACCACGGCGATCCGCGCGAAGATGCCACAGGTGTTCGCCACGCTCCCCAGGGCGCCGGTGGAGATCGTCCGCGTGCCGCCGGAGATCCAGGATGGCGCGCCAAACGGCTATGCGACCAGCCCGGCGCTCGACGGATCCCGACCAGGGCGCTTCTACATCAACCTCAAGGATACGGCCGAGTGGCCGAAGTTCACCCTGCCGACGCTGACCTACCACGAGGCGCTTCCGGGCCATCAATGGGAGGGCTCGATCGCGCTGGAGTCCCGCGAGACGCCCATGCTTCGCCGCGCGGGCATGGGCTTCGCCGCTTATGGCGAAGGCTGGGGCCTCTATGCGGAGCAGCTGGCGGACGAGCTTGGCGCCTATGACGGCGATCCGATCGGTCGCATCGGCTTTCTGCAGTCGCTGCGGTTCCGCGCCGTGCGGCTGGTGGTGGATACGGGCATGCACGCCAAGCGCTGGAGCCGGGAACGCGCGACCGACTATATGGTGGAGGCGACCGGCTTCGCTCCGAGCCGGTCCCAGCGCGAGATCGACCGCTACGCCGTGTGGCCGGGCCAGGCGTGCAGCTACAAGGTGGGCCATACCGAGTGGGTGCGGCTGCGCGAGGCGGCCAAAGCCAGGGCCGGCGCGACGTTCGACATAAAGGCGTTTCACGACGTTCTCCGGCAAGGCTCCATGCCGATGGTGGTGCTGGCGCGAGAGATCGAGGCGCGGTTCCCCGCGCGATCCTAGCGGCGCGGGACGGCGCCGCCCGCCCGAACGCGGATGCCGACCGGTGTAACTCAGCCGAGATCGTGATAATTATCCAGAAGCCATGTCCTGAACTGTGCGACCTTGCTGGTTTTCGCTATTCGGTTGGTCGGGGTGAGCTTGGGTGCGGTGATCTGCGGGAAATCCGTCTCGCCGACGGGTGCCCCGATGAAGGCGGCGACGCTGCGGATGAAGCCGGGCCTGTCCTTCATCAGATCCTCGTAGAAGACGGTCATGTGTCGATCCGGCTTCATCGCGAACGTATCTAGGAACACGTCCGACAAGGCGATGGCCTTGAGGGCGTTATCGATGTCCGACATGGCGACATAGGGCGGGGTGGCGCTGGCCTCGGCCGAATAGGCGTGGAATATGCCATCGTTGCGGGCGAACGCCAGGCTGACGGCCTGCGGGATCCGGTCTCTTCGCCGTACGATCAGCCAATAGGCATCGTCATCGAACAGCATGCGGGAGAGGGAAGGGTTCTTGCGCGCTTCGCGGCAGAGGATTGAAAGCTGTGCGCACATGATCTTGCTTGAGCGGAACCCGGCCTCGTTGACCCAGATCGCCTGCAATTCTGCAAGGATTTCCTCGGACGTGGATGTATGCGAAATATGCGAGAGCGTTTCGCGCGTCAAATCCCAGAAATTCAGATTTTTGATGTCGGCAAAAGCGTAAGCCAATAACTCGGCAGCATAGGTACTGCCGCTGCGTACTTCCGATGCCATAAATAATGATTTATGTTTATTCAATGTATATCCTCGCTTTCTGCCTAGCCGGGAACTTAAGGTTCAGACATAATTAACTGTATGTAAACCTCTGTGTAGATGCGTATGCCATAAGAAACCACGCCGCACGGCAGGCCAGCGACCACCCGGCCGCCCTAAGCGCTATCATCCAACTTGCATTATCATCAGCTTGCAGCATTATCCATTATGGATTATTCAGCGCTAGCGCTATCAGGGGTGATAAATTGCCAGCTTACCTGCGATATGATGTAGTCGATCTGCCGCACGTCGTCGGCAAGAATGTCGAGAACGGGACGAGAATCAGCACGGGCGAGGCTGGCCATCTATCGTTCGGTCCGTTCTGCTCGCTTGATGCGGGGGACTATATAGCCGGCTTTTACGTCCGCCGAATTGAAAATTCCGGGTCCGGGCGGATCGATATGGATATTTGTGGTCTGGGTTTCGACCAGATTGCGCTGCGCCATTTCGCCGATAACGATATTCACCAGACGATCGCCGGACTGATCCACGCGGAGTTCTCATTGCCCGCCCCGGTCAGCAATGTCGAAGTGCGTCTTTATGTCCCGGAGGGTGTCCGCGTCGAGATGCATGAGCTTGTGATCTTTAACACCAGGTCGCGGGGCTGGGGCGGGCTATGACGGCGTCCGGATCTCGAGGGGTCGGCAAGGTATTGGGTCGTTTTGGGGCGACGAACGCCGAACCGGCCTGGCAGCGGGAAATACGCCGGCTGGAAGAACTCGTCGAGGCGCGTATCCAGACGGCGGCCGACGAGGCGCTGGCGATGTTCGAGCGTCGGATCGATGCAGGCGATAGGAAACGCCGCGATCAGACCGAAACCCGCGTCAGGATCGGGGTGTGGGAAGCCGAGGCCTCGGCTTCCGCGCTGGTCTCGCGTGAATGCCGGGCGCTGGTCGAGCGTGTCGAACGCCGTATTCGCGTCGCCTCGCTTGAAACCAAGGCGTTCGCCGATGAGGGCCTGGCATCGCTGTCGCGCAGCGTGGCAGCAGCGGGGCGGGTCGTCGCCGGGCTGGTCCGGCGGGTCGAGGCCGGCAACACCGCGCAGGCGGCCCTGCTCGATCGCGTCGTCCTGCTGGAGCGGCAACAGGCCGAAGCGGCGGAGGCGGAACGGCTCGCGGTGGAAGCGACGCAGGCGGCAGCGCAGGCTCATGAGGCCCTGAACAAGCGACTCCACGCCATCGAAGGCGGTTTCCTGGCGGCTGACAGCCGCACCTGCGAACGGCTCGACCTGCTGGGGCAGGATCTGCTGGAGGCGGTCGCCGATTATAATGAGCAGCTGCGCCATGCCGAAGCCGACATCGTGGCGGTGCGTGAGGGCTTCGTCGGCCGCTTCGGAACGATCGAAACCCACCTGTCGCGGGATCGGGACGAGAATGCGGCGCGTTTCGACAGGGTCGAGGAGCAAACGGCGTCCGTCGCGGCTCAGCTGGCGGACGGACAGGCGCTCGCCGCGCGCGCGCGCGATGGCCAGAGCGCGCAAGAGTCCGTCGCCCGCATATGCAATCCTGCCAAGGTGGATGCGTTGCAGGCCGCCTCGCGCCTGCGGTTGGATATCGGTGGCAGCGGGGCGGATGACGACCTGATCGTGCGCGTCGATGACCGGCCGGTGCCCTCTGCCGATATCGTCGCGCCGCTCGATGCGCTGCCGCTGGCGGCGGGCTCGGTCGAGGGGATCGCGGTATCGCACGTCGTGGAAACGATGTCGGCCGGCCGGCTGGCCGACATGCTGCCGCACTGGCACCGGCTGCTCGCCCCTGGCGGAAGGCTCGACACCGTGGCGTTCGACGGCCAGGCGCTGCTCGAACATTGGCGCGACGGCGCCATATCGTTCGATACCGTCCAGAGCGCGCTGGCCGGCGATCCCAGCGGGCGGGCGCAAGCCCGCCGCATCCTGACCCCCGAAGATTATCTGCAGGCGCTAAGCGATGCCGGTTTCTCGGATGCGGCCATTACATATGCAGGACAGCGCAATGGAGATTCCTTTGAATTTTGCGTTTCAGCTACGAAGCCTTGACGCTACCCCGCCGGTCACCTTCTCGGTCGTCATCAATACGGATGGCCGTATCGATTATCTGAAGCGTACGATCGCCGGCCTGCGTTACCAGGATTATCCACATTTCGAGGTGTGCGTCGTATCAGGGCCGACCGAGGATGGCACGCGCGCCTATCTGGAAACCTTAGGCGATGACGTGAAGGTGGCGTTCTGCGCCCACCGCAACCTTTCCCAGTCGCGCAACATCGGCATCGCTCTGGCGGACGGTGATGTCGTTGCGTTCATCGACGACGATGCCGTGCCGGAACGCGAATGGCTGAGCGATCTCGCCCGATCCTACGCCGATCGCGATGTCGCCGCGGTCGGCGGGTTCGTCTACGATCATACCGGCGTCAAATTCCAGGCGCGCTACGTCACGACCAATCGGCGCGGCTATGCCACCTCGTGCAATACGCCCGCCGCGCATCTCAATTATCCCTATTCGCAGGATTATCCGCACCTGCTCGGCACCAACTGCTCGTTCCGCCGCGATGCGCTGCTGGATATCGGCGGGTTCGACGAGGAATATGAATACTTCCTCGATGAGACCGACGTCTGTTGCCGGATCAACGATGCGGGTTATCGCATCGTCCAGCGGGCGGACGCCTTCGTACATCATAAATATGCTCCGAGCCACATGCGCGACGAGAAGAAGATCGTCCGCAACTGGTATCCCCTGTTGAAAAACCGCGTCTATTTCGGGCTGCGAAACGGTGTCCACCACCACACCACGCGCGAGCTGGTGGAGGCGGGCATCGCGGATGCCGCCACGTGGGAGAGCAGCGTGGTCCGGGCCGCCGCCGAAGGTGTTTATACCCCCGCCGATGTGGCACTATTTTACCAACATGCGCGCTCCGCGATCGAGGATGGCGTGGCGCGCGGAGCCGAGCCCGCCAAGCTGCTGACGGCAGCGTTGATCGCCGAGCATCATCGTCCGTTCCGCCAGCTGCCGTTGAGCGGCAGGACCGGCGAGCGACGGGTCATCTGCTTCGTCACGCAAGACTATCCGCCCGGGCAGAATGGCGGGATCGCGCGAAACATCTCGCAACTCGCCCGCTCGCTCGCCAAGGCCGGTCACCATGTCCACGTGCTGACCAAGGCGCGCGATGTTGAGACGGTGGATTTCGAGGATGGCGTGTGGGTCCATCGCATCCAGATCCGCCATTATCCGGCGCCCGACGTGTCGCCCATCGCGCCGCTGGTCGTGCCGAGCCACATCTGGAACTACGGCCAGACAATGCTGGACGAGGTTCGTCGGATCAACGCGCGCCGGCGGATCGACATCGTCTATTCGCCGCTGTGGGACTGCGAGCCGCTGGCCTTCATTCTCGCCGGCGAGTTTCCGACGATCCTTGCCCTGCAGACGACGATGATGTTCTGGCTGGAAAGCCAGCCCCTGCGTGCCGCCGATCCCGAATGGATGGAGACGTTCGGCAAACCGATCCTGGCGATGGAAACGATGCTGATCCAGCGGGCCACGCTGATCCACGGCAACAGCCGCGCCATCGTGCGCGATATCGAGGCGGGATACGCGCTGGAGATCGATCGCCGCAAACTCTATTTCTCGCCGCATGGTGTCGAGGACTGGTCGTCCAGCGCGGAGGTGAAACGGCCCGAACGATGGGATGGCAAGGTGAGGCTGCTGTTCGTCGGCCGGCTCGAATCGCGCAAGGGCATCGATGTGTTGCTCGACGCGGCGCCGGCGGTGCTGGCGAAATATCCTGAAGCGATCCTCGATATCGTCGGAGACGACACCATCGTGCGGGCGAGCGGCGGCACCTACAAGGCGGATTTCCTGGCACGCGACATAGCGCCGGGGGTCCGCAACCGCATCGTCTTCCACGGTCGGGTCGAGGAGGCGGAATTGCGGGCATTCTATGCTGGGTGCGACGTCTTCGTCGGGCCGTCACGCTATGAATCCTTTGGCCTGGTCTTCCTTGAGGCGATGGTGTTCGGCAAGCCCGTGATCGCCTGCGATTCCGGCGGCGGGCCGGAAGTCGTCACGGATGGCAAGACGGGCTTCCTGATCCCGCCCGGCGATCGCGAGCGGCTGGCGGCGCGCATGGAACAGCTGCTGGCCAATCCCCTGCTGCGCGACGAGATGGGCAAGGCGGCACGGCAGGACTATGAGGCCCGGTTCACCGACCAGGTGATGGTGGATGATCTGATAGCCGTCCTCGACCAGCATTATCCGCATGCGGGCGTGCCGTCCGCGCTGCGATCGGAGATGGCGCTGAACTGATGTCGCGGTCCGGACGATCCGCCCTATCACGGTTTCGCCGGCACTCTGCGCTTTCCATGCTCTCGCGGTGTCTTCGTCCGCTTTCTTGCATCTGCGTGAGGCTGATTCCAATATCGTGTACGAAGAGGTATTGATGACAACCACGGATAGTGATGAGGAAGTCAGATTTCACCTTCAGGGGTCTGACACGCTGCTTGTCTGGTTCGGTGGAATAAACGAGCCGTTCTTCAGCGAGAAGTTCGCCCATCTCTCCGGTTTCGATTGCGTCTATGTGCGCGATACCCGTTATGACTGGTACACGTCCGGTGTTCTGCCGACCCATTCCAGCCCCATCGAAGGGCGTGACTTTCTCAACGCGCTGATCGCTCGGGGATATCGCCGCATCGTATTCTGCGGACAGAGCAGCGGCGGCTATGCGGCCCTGTTTTACGGCTGGCATTGCCCCGCGCATCTGGTGATCGCCTTTGCGCCGCAGACCAAGAACTTCCGCAATGGCCAGAACGCATCGACCCCCAAGGTTCTGCTGCACGACATCAACAAGCTGTACCTATCCGGCAGCGATACGCGGATCATACTCAATCTGTCGCGTGACGAGAGCGCGCATGAGGAGGAATTCTTCTGGGACGACTGGCGCCAGATCAAGACCCTGTCGAGCTATGATCGTGCAACGGTCGTTTGCCACCCCTACAATAACCACGCCGTCTCCGTACAGTTGCACAGAGACGACATCCTGTATCGCTACGTCCGGGCGATGGTGGACGTGTATCTCGGCTGACGGCGTGGCGACCGTGGATGGTATCAGGCGCTGGCCCCGGTAAAGTTCGGACTCCCTGAGGAGTCGCGGGTTCTGCTGGCGCGTGCAAGGTTCGATCCGGGCTTTGGCGGGGTGGCCGCGTAGACGGCACAAGGGTGAACGGGCCAAACGGGAAACGGGGTGGCAGTTCGAAAACCTCATGGCTATAGCCTGCGGCTTTTCCGGAGTGACATGGCGATGTTCGGCGATTGGAACTGCATCGAGCCAGCTTTGGCTTCGTTTCGCAACGATCGCCGTCAATGAGCATGTTGCGTTTCGCTCCGGCCGGCAGAACCCGGCGAAAAGCACGAAAGGCAGCGCGGACGGGGGACTGGCAGGGCGCGGCGCAGGCTTATCTGCGCCTCGTCCGACGGCGACGCGCCACCGTGCGGGATATGGTGCAGCTGGCCCATTCCCTTAAGGAAAGCGGCGACACCGCCGGTGCGGCCGAGGCGTATCGCGCGGCGGCCGCCGCCTTCCCGCATGATGGCGATGCGCAGCTCCATCACGGCCTGTACCTCCAAGATCTTGGCCGGAACGAGGAGGCGGCTCATGTCCTTGCGCGCGCACTGGTCATCGATCCGGACAATGGCTTCGTTCGCGCCAAGCTGGCGGAGCTGGGTGTTGCTGACGATGCGCACGATGGCGCGATACTCACCGGCATCCTGGCGGGATATGATGCCCCGACGCACCGGCAGGGCCCGGTCGCGCGCCTGATGCTCGGCTGGCAACTGCGCCAGGCGCGACGACACGCACGGGGCCGCCGCTGGGATGCCGCCGCACGAGATTACCGCCGAATTCTGGCGCGCGATCCGCACGATCCGCGCATGCTCGTCCAGCTCGGCCATGCGCTACGCGAACAGGGCGACGCGACGCAGGCGCTCGCGGCCTATCGACGGGCCTTGATCGGCGCCCCCCGCCAGCCCGAAACCTATCTGCATCTCGGCCATGCGCTGAAGGCGCTCGGCCGGCGCGAGGCGGCGCTCCAGGCCTATCTGGCCGCAGCCCGGCTGCAACCCGGTCTGCCTGCCGCCATGGCCGAACTGAGCGGCCTCGGCTGGAGCGGGTCCGTTGTCGCGGATGTGAATGCAGTCGAGCCTGTCGTCGGGCCCCGGCTCGCCATGCCCGGTGGCCTGACCCGCCACCAGCAATCGATCTGGCTGCTGCTGGCGGCGCGGGTCGGGACCAGGGACTGAGCATCATGCGTATCGTCATCGATCTTCAGGCATGCCAGAACGGCAGCCGCGACCGCGGCATCGGCCGCTATGCCTTGGCCATCGCCAAGGCGCTGATCCGTCTGGGGCGCGGGCATGATTATCGCATCGTGCTGAGCGATGCCTTTCCGGATACGATCCTTGATGTGCGGCGCGCGCTCGAAGGCGTGCTCCCGCAGGAGCATATCCTGATCTTCTCGCTGCCGGACCGGACCTCGTCTACCGATCCGGACAATAGCTGGCGCACGCGCGCCGCCGAGATCCTGCGCGGCCATTTCATAAACGGCCTTTCGCCCGATCTGCTCTTCGTACCGAGCCTGTTCGAGGGATATTGGGATCGGACCGTCGTGTCGGTCGAGCCCGCGCCTTATCCCGTCGCGGTGACGTTGCACGATCTCATTCCGCTCGAATATCCCCACCAGCACCTCCCGGGTGAAAACGACCGGGCGGGCTACCTCCACAAGATCGCCAATGTCCGTCAGGCCGACCTGTTGATCGCCATCTCGGATTTCGTGGCCGGTGAGGCGACGACGCGGCTGGGGATCGCGCCGGATCGGGTGGTCAGCACGCCTTCGGGCGTGGACAATTGGTTTCGCATAGCCGCGCCCGGCACGATAGATCGGGCGGAGCTGATGCGTCGCTACGGGATCAGCCGGCCGTTCGTGCTGAACACCAGCCCGCTCGAGTTCCGCAAGAATATCGAGGGGCTCGTCGCCGGTTTTGCGAGCATGCGGGCCGATATCCGGGCGCGGCACCAGCTGGTGATTGTCGGCAAGATGAGCGCGCACGGCTACCGCCATGTGGCCGCGCTGGCGGCAGCGGAGGGGCTGGCGGAAGATGCCGTGCTACTGGCGGGCTTCGTGCCCGATGAGGACCTCGTCGCCCTCTACAATGAATGCGAGCTGTTCGCCTTCGCATCGCTGAGCGAGGGGTTCGGCCTGCCGGTACTCGAGGCGATGGCTTGCGGCGCACCGGTCGTCGGTTCCTCCACCACCAGCATACCCGAAGTGATCGGGCGCGACGACCTGCTGTTCGATCCGCTGGACGCAAGCGCAATGGGTCGGGCGATGGAACGTGTTCTCGCAGACCCGGCATTGCAGGCCGAACTGCGCGCTTATGGCCCCGCACGGGCCGCGACCTTCAGCTGGGAGAAGGCCGCCACGGCCGTGCTGGCCGCGTTCGAGAGGTCGCATGCGGATCGCGGAGCCCGCTTTGGCTCTTCCCCGCCGGTTCGGTCTGCGACGGGACGGCTCAGGATCGCGCTCGTTGCCTCGACAATGGCGCCGCAACATTATCTGGCCGATCGCGCCATAGCTCTCGCCACCGCGCTCGCCGAACGGCATGAGGTGATCGTAATCTGCCAAGAGAGCGCGGCGGACGATCAATGGGTCCGCGGCGCCTTCGAGACGCGGGATCCCGCCTGGCTCGATACGCACGCCGCCAGCTTCGACCACATCGTCTACAGCGCCGATCCGACGGCGGGCGATCACTTCATCGAGATCATGGCGGAGCATCCCGGCATGCTCGTCTTGCACGAGCCGCTGGGCAGGCCGCCCGCCGCGCTCCCGATCGACGGGCGATTGCCGCTCGGTCTTCAGCGCGCGCTGTTCGCGACGCGGGGCTATGCCGGGCTCATCGATGCGCTGGCTGGCAATATTCCGCCGATGCAGGTGCATGCGATGGCGAGCGAGCAGCTGCGGAAACATGCGACCGTAACGCTTGGAAAATCGTCAGAGGCCGGCGCCGAGCCATTCATGCCGCCGCTGGTCCGGTCTGCCGTCGCCGCTGCCATGTTCCGTGCAGAGCAGGATATCCCGGCCGGGGTCCCGCTGGTAGCGGGCTTTGCCACGGACGAGGAAGCCGCCGCGCCACTCGTCCAGGCGTTCCGTTCCAGCCGGGCCGCGCAGGAGGCGAACGGCTATATGGTGTTGTACGTCGCCGCCGAACGGCCCAGGGCCGCGACCGATCCGGCCGGCCGGATGTTCGGCAACGTCGTCCGGCTGGATACGCTCGACACGGTTTATCGTGGGCTCGCTTCGGCAGCCGACATATCCGTGCTGGCGGCCGGCCTGCCCGCATCATTCCGGATAGGAATCGTGCAGGATGCCGCACGATGCGGCCAAGCGCCCGCGTGGACCGCGACGGCCGGCGCGATCGATATATTCGCGCTCGGCGCGGCGATTGATGCCGGCCATACTATCGCGACGCGCAACGCTGTTCGCAGCACCGACCCGATACAATTGCCGGCGCCGCTGCCGGCCGATTTGGTGGATCGGATCGAGGGCGCGTTGCGGGTGCCGCGATCGGGTATCGCCACCGATCGCCACGCGCTCGTGGCCGCGCTGCCGGCCGTCGTTCGCGGTGTACGGCCGGACAGCGGCGACCTTGCCGCGTTCGCCGTCGCGATGGCCCGCAACGAAGCGCATCATCGGAGCCCGGCGACCTATTGCGACATCTCTGCATTTGCTGCGCCCGGCGCAACCCGCCGCCTCGATCCGCTTAGCCGGGAGTTTCTGCAAACGGTGCTGCATCGTGGTGGCAGAGGCATGCGGGCGGTCTATGCCGATGGCGCGCGGTTCATCGAGGCCAATCATTACCTCCACAAGCTCATCGGGCTGGAGGCGGCGAGCGTCCCGGATCGATCGGTCGACATCCGCCCCGGCGACCGCGTGATCGGCTTCGATATTCTGGCATCCTTCCAGTCACCGAGCTTTCCTGCTTTGCAGAACGCGGTCGAGCAGGGCGGTGCGATCGGCTATGCGGTTGCCGCCCTCGCCGCGCGCGATCGTGGCGACCTGCTGGCGGAAATCAGCGATCTGGCGCTGGCCTGGACGCAGGGCCGGCCGGCCAGCACGAACAGCCATGTCACGCCTCCCGATGCCATTGCTTTCCGGCCCGCCGGAAGCGAAGCCCGCCCCGCCGCCGCGACCGTCGAGCGATTGATCGGCGCCGCCATCCCCGTCGATATCCTGGCGGTCGACGGGCAAATGCTACGGCTGGCGGACACCGGTGTTCCGGAACCGGCTTTCGTGCCGGAAACGTTGCCCGAGGCGGCGAAGGCAGCTGCCGAAAGGCTCGCCATCGCCAGCGCGCAGCCCGTCCGACTGCGACCGGGGCTGCCGGCGGATCTCCGCTATGTCATCACCGGTCATCTGCTCGGCAGCTACAGCCTCGCGATCATCAACCGCAACCTTGCCCGCACGCTGGAACAGGCGCACCCGGGCAAGGTCCGCTATCTGCCGGTCGAAACGGTGCCGATCGATCATACCGAAGGCGTGCCGATGGCCGAGAAGGCGCAGATGATCGAATTGTCCGCCCGCCCCGCACTGGCTGGCGGCAACGAGATCGTCATCAGCAATCATTATCCGGTACTGTTACCCGAAGGTGATTACCGGCTCGCTCTGGCGCTGTTCTTCTGGGAAGAAAGCCATGTTCCGGCCAAGACTGTCCGACTGCTGGCCAGGGGATTTGACGGCATCATTTCGCCGACACAAGTCGTCACGCATGCGCTGATCGACTCGGGGTTGAACATCCCCGTCGCAACGATCGGCCAGCCGGCTGATCTAACGCCCTACACTGCACTCGCCGCCTCGCGGCGTCCCCGTAAGGGCGTGGCGACGTTCCTGCACGTCTCGTCCAGCTTCAGGCGCAAGGGCGTGGATGTGCTGCTGGCTGCCTGGGCCCGCGCCTTCACCAGCACCGACGATGTTCGCCTCGTCATCAAGACATTTCCCAACCCGCACAATGATGTGGAACAGCAGGTCGCCGCGCTGTCGGCGGCCAATCCGCAGCTCGCTACGATCGAGATCGTCAATCGCGATGCCCTGGCGGAAGAGATGCCGGACTTCTACGCTGCCGCGGACGTGATGGTGCTGCCAAGCCGGGGCGAGGGCTATAATCTGCCCGCGCTTGAGGCGATGGCCGCCGGCCTGCCGCTGATCGTGACGGGACATGGTGGTCATCGCGATTTCTGCGGGCCCGGGGAGGCACGCATGATCGCATACCGCTTCGCGCGCAGCGAAAGCCATGTCGGCGGCAGCCATTCGCTGTGGGTGGAGCCGGACGTCGACGATCTGGCGCGCGCCCTCCGGGAACAGATCGATCCCGCGGAGGCGCCGGCGATCGAGGCGCGCCGCCGCCAGGCGATCGTCGCGGCAGCCGAGGAGAGCGACCCGGACGCCTGGCTGCGGCGACAGGCTGCGATGATATCCGATCTGCTGACCAAGCCCAACGGTGGCCCACCGCGCACCGCATGGGTCAGCACCTGGGATGTTCAGTGCGGGATCGCGCAATACTCCTCCTATCTGCTGGGCGGCATGAGTGAAGCCGCGCGCGCGCGAACGATCGTCCTGTGCGATGAGCGCACCGTACCGCAGCGCGGCGCGGACATGGTTCATGACCCGGTCTGGGTGGTCGGGCAGGCGCCCAAGGCCGATGTTCTGGCCGAGGCGGTGGAGCGCCACGATGTCGAGGCAGTGGTTATCCAGCATCAGGACGGACTGATCTCATGGAACGAGATCGGCCGGATCGGCTCGCATCCGGGCTTTGCCGACAAGGTGACGATCGCCGTACTGCACAATGCGCGCAATCTTCACCGGGTTGGCGGGGACGAGTTGCCGATGATCCTGGCGGGCCTTGCCGCCATGAGCCGGGTGCTGGTGCACAATCTCAGCGACATCAACTTCCTGCTCAGCTTGGGCGTCAGCCGCAATGTCGCCTTGTTGCCGCACGGCGCCTTCGCTTCCCCGGTTGTGCCTTGGCCCCGTGGACTGGATCGCGACGACGATCCCGTCATCGGCTGTCACGGCTTCTTCTTCCGCCACAAGGGTATCGACAAGCTGATCCGCGCCGCCGCGATCCTCAGGCGAGAATGGCCGGGGCTGCGGCTGCGGCTGGTCAATGCCCGCTTTCCCGGTAGCGAGCATGACGCGATCATCGCCGAATGCCAGCAACTCGCCGCCGAACTCGGCATGGCCGATGCGATCGAATGGCACCTCGATTTCCTGCCGGTCGCTCGGATCAACGAATTGCTCGCCGGCTGCGACATGCTCGTGCTGCCCTATGACGAAAGCGATGATTCAGCGAGTGGCGCCGTGCGCGTGTCGCTTTCCAGTATGGTGCCGATCGTTGCGACCCGGGTGCAGATCTTCGCCGAACTCGGTGATGCGGTGGCCTGGGCGGATGATAATGATCCGGATGTCCTCGCCGCGACGATCGCGCCCCTGCTCCGCAGCCCGGCCAAGCGTCGCGCCGTCCAGGCCGGGATGCACGAATGGCTCACCGCGCATGATTGGCAGCGTGTCGCGGGCACGCTGGAGGGCATGATCGAGGGACTGGTAAGACAGAAGCGCCTCGGCTGGGACAAATGACCACCGGCCCCGCTCCCGCGATGCTGTATCGCGGTGGCGAGGCTACATCCGCAGGTCGGCGGCATAGCCGGTGAGTTCGAGATATCCTCTGCCCTGCTCGGTCCGAACCGCGCCTTCCCAATAGACCGGCTGGCCAGCGTTGCGCGCGTCGACCTCCTGATCGGGGAAGACCGGCCGGAGGGGGAAGCGACGGATGCCTTCGGGCAGGCGGATGCTGAGCACCTGCGCGACCGGGTAGATCGCACCCGTCCGCGCCGAGCGCCACGTCGCCGTCGGTACGAACGCGACATCGCCGGGCGACAGCCGGGTGATCCGCCCGTCAGGCCGCCGGTAGGAGCCGCCGGCCCACAGCACCCCGCCGCCCTTGCGCCGGATGCGAAAGGCCATCAGCGCGGCGCCGTCGTCGAGGTTGAGCCCCGCCCAGTCCCACCCGGCCGCATCGGGCGCGAGATAGTCGGACGACCATTCGCGATCCAGCCAGGCCTCGCCCGTCACCCGTTCCGCCTTGCCGCCGCGAACGACGGTGCCCGCGACCGCGAGGTGCGGCATCGAATAATAATAGCTCGCCTGCTCTGGCTTCGGCCCCTTGCGGCTATAGCCGTTTTCCCCCTCCGCCAGCGGCGGCTGGGTCGGCCGAAAGTCTAGGTCGAGCGAGAAATCGCGCCCGCTCACCCGCGCCGCGAACCGGGCATCGGGCAGCCGGCGGAAGGTCCAGCCGCTCAGCCGCACGTCCGCATTGCCGGTCGCGGCGCCCGCCAGCCCGAAGCCGGCGCGGGCGGCGCGCTCGGCATGGAGGATGCGGCCCACCGCCGTGTCGGACAAAGCGGCGTGGGCGAAGATCACCTGATGCGGCGCGAAGCGGCTGGGATTGCCGGCGGCGGCGTGCGGGTTGACGCGGAAGAATGTGACCTGAAAGCCGAGATCGCGCCCGTCCGCTCCCTTCAGCCAGCCGGTGACATACCACCATTCGGTGCGAAAGGCGGGATGCGCCCCATGATCGGCCGGGAAGGCCAGGCGGATGCCGGGCCGCACGACAGGGTAGGGCGGCGTGGTCGCAAGTGCGGCGGCGGCAATGGCGGCGACGATCGCGCGCATCACCAATCCTCGCGCACGGCGGCGACCGCGTCCCCCGCCGTCGCGCGCCACCCCGCCAGCATCGCGGTGACCGCCGCCGCGCCGGTCAGCGCCGCCGTCACCCCGATGATCGTGCCGACCGGCCAGCGCGTGGTCATCGTCCAGTTGAACGACTGGGGATTGATGACGTGAATCAGCACCTGACCGAGCAGCGCACCCAGTGCCACGCCCGCCACCGCGCCGATCAGCCCGAGCAATGCCCCCTCCGTCGCCAGCATCTCGGTCACCTGCCGGCGGGTGAGCCCCAGATGCCGCAACATGCCGAACTCCTTGCTGCGGGCGATCGTCTGCGCGGACATGGTCGCCGCGACGCCCGCCAGCCCGACCAGGATCGCCACCGCCTCCAGCACATAGGTGATCGCAAAGCTGCGGTCGAACAAGCGTAGCGCGAAACGGCGCAGCGTCGCCGGCTCGGCGACCGACACGCCGGCGGGCAGTTCGGCGGTCACCGCGCGGCGCACCGTGGCGGCATCGGCGCCGGGCGCGAGCGTGATCGCCGCTTCGTCGCGGAGGCGATCGCCGGTGAGGCGGACATAATCCGTATCGCGGATCACCACCGCGCCCTGCTGGCGGGCATAATCGCGCCACACCCCCGCGACCCGCAGCTTCACGTTCCGTCCGCCGATCGGCAGCGCCACGTCGCCGCCCGGCCGCCAGCCGTAGAGCCGCGCCGCCGGCTCCGACACCCACAGCGGCGTGGCGCCGGCCGGCACCGGCGCCCGATCCAGCAGCACCAGCAGCGGATCGCCGGCGTCGCCGCGCACCGGGCGCGCGATCAGCGTCAGCGGAGGTCGATCAGGTGCTACGGTCAGCGGCAGCTGGCGGCTGAATGCTGCGCGCATGACGCCGGGCACGGCCGCGATCCGGCGCTGCAGCGCCGGATCGAGCTCGCCGCCTTCGGCGCGCAGATAGAGGTCCGCCGACAGCACCTGCGCCAGCCAGCTATCGACCGCGCCACGAAAGCTGGTCACCATCGTCGCCATCGCGATCATCAGCGCCGTCGAGGCGACGATGCCGCACAATGCGGTCGCCGCCTGCCCGGGCGCCCCCTGGACATGGCGCACCGCCAGCAAGCGCGGGACGGTCGCGACATCGCGATCCCGCCACGGCGAGAGCAGCCATCGGACGAGCCACGGCACCCCGGCAACGCCGCCGGCGAGCAGCAACGCCATCGCGACGAAGCCGTATGCCGGCAACCCGTCGACCGCCGGCAGCAGCGCGGTGCCCCCGCCGGCGAGCAGCAGCAGCAGCGCCGGCCGCCACGGCACGGGCGCGCGCGGATCGAGGATGTCGCCCGTATTCTTCAACGCGGCGGCCGGCGCGGCACGGGAAGCGGCGCGGGCCGGCAGGATGCTGCCCAGCAATGCCGCCGCGAGCCCGAGCGCGAAGAAGGTGCCGGCGGCGACCGGCTGGAACACGACATGCGGCGTGCCGCCTGCGAAATAGCCGCCGCCAAGATCGCCGCCGAACAGCCGCAACGCCGCCACTGCCATCGCATAGCCGACCGCGAGCCCGATCACCGCGCCGACGATGCCGATGATCGCACCCTCCAGCGCGACGGCCGCGACAATGCCCCGCCGTGGCAGGCCGAGCGTCCGCACGAGCGCGAACGCGCGCAGGCGCCGCGCGACGGACAGCGACTGCGCGGAGAAGACGAGGAACCCGCCGGTCAGCAGCGCCACCAGCGCCAGCATGTCCAGGTTGACGCGGTAGGCGCGGCTCAGCGCGTCGCCCTGCCGGGCCTGGGTCTCACTGGTCGCGACCACCGCATCGGCGCCGAGCAAGCCGGGGAGCGCGGCCTCGGCGGCGACCCGGTCGTCGGTCTTCAGATCCAGTCGGTCGAGCCGGCCCAGCCGGCCGAACCGCCATTGTGCGCCGGCGATGTCGACGGTGCCGATCGCCTGACCTTCGGGCGCGCCTGGCAGCGTGCCGGCGACGAGGAAGGTGGCGGCGCGGCGATTGGCAGTGACGAGGATGCGATCGCCGACACGGGCACCCGTCGCCGTCAGTGCGGCGCGTGACAGGAACAGCGCATCGCCGGCGAACACGTCGTCGCTGCGCGTGTCCGGCCCGGCGGGTCGCACGCCGACCAGACTCGGCGTCACCGCAGCGGCGCGGATGACGTCGAGACCCAGCAGGGTGAACCGGCCGCGCTTGGCTTGCGCGGGCAGGCTGACGACCGGACTTGCGTCCGCGACACCCAGCGCCACGACAACGCGCGGGTAGAGCTGTTCGTCGAAGCCGAGCGGAGAGCGCGAGCGCAGCTGGAGGTCGGCCGCGCCGTTGACCCCCGTCACCGCCTGCTCGAACGAAGCGAGGGCCGAGCCGTTGACCAGATGCACCGCGAAGCCGAGCGCCACGCCCACCGCGATCGCGATCGCGGTCGTGGCGAAGCGCCCGGGGTGCCAGCGCCACTCGCCCGCGACCAGCCAGACGAGCGCCAGCCGCGACCGGAGCAGCCCGGGCTCAATCATCGGCGGCCGACAGGCCTTGCGCGGTCAGCGTCAGCACCCGGTCTGCCACCGCCGCGGTCGTCGCGGAGTGCGTCACGATCACCGCCGCCGCTCCGCGCGACCGGACGGCGCGCGCGAACAGGTGGAGGATGCGGCCGGCCGTCTCCGGATCGAGGTTCCCGGTCGGTTCGTCGGCCAGGATGATCGCCGGCCGGTGCACCAGCGCCCGCGCGATCGCGACCCGCTGAAGCTCGCCGCCCGACAGGTCGCGCGCGTAATCACGGCCACGATCGGCGAGCCCGACCTCGGCGAGCATCTCGGCCGCGCCCGCTTTGGCGGCGGCACCGTCGGGCGAGATCAGCGCGAGCGGCAGCGCGACATTCTGTTCGAGCGTGAGATAGGGCAGGATGTGGAAGGCCTGGAACACGAAGCCGATCCGCTCGCGCCGCAGCTTCGTCCGGGCGGTCTCGCCCAGCGGGCCGAGCAGCACCCCCTCGATCCGCACCTCGCCCGCCGTGGCGTCGTCGAGACCCGCCAGAATGTTGAGCAGCGTCGACTTGCCGACCCCCGACTCGCCCGTGATCGCCACGAGTTCGCCGGGCATGACCGTCATCGACAGGCCGGCGAACAGCCGCCGGTCCGTTCCGACCGTCTTGGCCAGGTTCATTGTATCGATCGCCCGCATGGCCGCATAACGACCCTGCACCCGCTTCGGTCCGAGCGGATCGCGGAAGCCGGATCTTCTCCGATCGTCTCAGATCAACGCCGCCAACGCCGTTTTCAACTACGTCCGGAGTTCCGACGTGCGCCCTCGCGTGCCTTGAGCAGCCATTCGGGATCGTTGAGGAGGGCGCCCAATCGCCACCAGATCGAACTCGCCGGCCTCGAGCAGTTCGAGCAGATGGTCGAGCGACGCCGGTTCGGAGCCGGCACCGAAATAAAGTGCATGACTTACGGCCAGATAGGCAGTCAACTTGACCCCGACGAGGTTCGGCAATCGCTCGACTTTGCGAAATGCAGCCTCCGGGAAGCGCGCCAGAGCCAAATGAGCAGGGCAATTAGTGGCGATCAGGCGATCTCCACAGGCGTTCAAGCCATCGTCTAGCCTGAAGCTCTCGCCGGCAACGTGATTTCCACCAAATTGATGGTATTTGTTGTCTTGCTGATCCTGCCCA
>CAXTTS010000012.1:15408-32320 GCA_964247265.1 uncultured Sphingomonadaceae bacterium | reverse complement strand
ATCCAGAACTTCGCCGTCCGTCGAGGTCCGCAGGCCACCGAGCGTGAAGAAGCTGAAATAGCTCGCCGCGAAATTCAGTTCGAGCGCAATGAACGGCCCCCGGTCGAGCGGCGTCAGGATAGGTGTGCGCTTGTCGAATAGCGGGTCAATATCTAGCCGCGCGTGATGATTGTAGAATGCCATAGTCGTGGAAAGGGTGGCTACTTGCAGGCCGAGCTCCTGCTCCACCTCCTCCCAGCTATCGCCGGTCCCCGCGATGGTGATACGCGCGAAATCTGGCGGCTGGACGAAATGCGCGTTGTCGAGAAGCAGGTAGACCTGCTCGCCCGGCTGATCGATCATGGTCCGGCTGACCCGGCCGTGATAGCAGTCCTCGTTGATGAATCGCCGGCCGTGCCGATTGACGAGCACGCCATGAGCGTGGCTCTCGGGCATGATCCACGGGCAAGTCGTGAAGAACTGGTCCATGTGGATCGCATCTCCACCGGCGCCCAGGCCCAGCTCGATGCCCGATCCATCATCCTTGTCGCCGATCGGATCGGAGATGCGGAACGTCTCCGGGCAGTAGCGCGCGCGCATTGGCTCGTTCATCACGAAGCCACCGGTGGCGATCACGACCGCCCGTTCGGCGCGGACATAGCAAATCCGATTGTCGATCCGGATCGACGCCCCGACGATGCGGCCGCCTTCCCGAATCAGCCCCACGGCGCGGGCGTCCGTGACGATCTCGACGCCCTCGGCCCGAGCCTGTGCCTCGAGTACGTCGACCAGCGGCCGTCCGCCACCCCAGCCCATATGCTGGATGACGTGGCCGCGCGGCGCAGGCCGGGCGAGATCGCAGAATGGCGCGGCCGCCTCGCTGCCGGACCAGATGAGTGTGGAATCGTCGGTCGGCTCGATCAGTTTGCCGGGGACGTAGTTGCCGCGATACGGCACCCCTTGCGCCCTTAGCCAGGCATAATGGGCCAGCGACTCGCGCGCGTAGAGGTCGCATTTCGCATCGTCGGCGCACGGTCCGCCCGTCGCCTTCAGATAGGCGGCGAGATCCTCGGTCCGGTCTTCGAACCCGGCGGCCCGCTGCGCATCGGTGCCGCCGCTGCCGCCGATGTAGATTTCGCCGCCGGAGAGCGCCGATGCGCCGCCGCTGCCCGAATTGCGCTCGAACAGCAGGACGCTCGCACCGGCGTGCGCGGCTTCGATCGCCGCGCACGCGCCCGCCGCACCAAATCCGATGACGGCAACGTCGCACACCATGTCCCAATCCGGTATCTCGGCGGCGTCGAGCGGGACATGGAGCGACGGGCTAGCCGGCATTGGCTTTGAGCATATCGAGCGCGACGTCGACGATCATGTCCTCCTGCCCGCCGACCATCTTGCGGCGACCGAGTTCGACTAGGATCGCACGCGTATCGAGGCCGTAGTCGGCGGCCGCCTTCTCCGCGTGGCGCAGGAAGCTGGAATAGACGCCGGCATAGCCAAGCGCGAGCGTCTCGCGATCGACGCGCACGGGACGATCCTGCAGCGGGCGGACGAGATCCTCGGCGGCGTCCATCAATGCCATCACGTCGCAGCCGTGGTTCCACCCCTTGCGGTCCGCAGCGGCGGCGAACACTTCGAGCGGCGCGTTGCCGGCGCCCGCGCCCATGCCGGCGAGGCTCGCGTCGATCCGCACTGCGCCCTCCTGCGCCGCGACTATGGAGTTCGCGACACCGAGCGATAGATTGTGATGCGCATGCATTCCGCGCTGCGTTTCGGGCTTGAGCACGCGATCATAGGCGCGGAGGCGATCGCGCACGCCGTCCATGTCGAGCGCGCCGCCGCTGTCCGTCACATACACGCAATGCGCGCCATAGCTCTCCATCAGCGACGCCTGCTTGGCGAGCGCGTCGGCATCGATCATGTGGCTCATCATCAGGAAGCCGGCTACGTCCATGCCGAGATCGCGGGCGATGCCGATATGCTGCTTCGAAACGTCGGCCTCGGTGCAGTGAGTCGCCACGCGCACCGAGCGCACGCCAAGGCCGTAAGCGCGCTTCAGATCTTCCGCCGTGCCGAGGCCGGGCAGGATCAGCGTGGTGAGGACCGCGCGTTCGAGCACGTCGGCCACCGCCTCGATCCATTCCCAATCCGTGTGCGCACCGAAGCCATAGTTGAAGCTCGCGCCCGACAGGCCATCACCATGCGCGACCTCGATCGCATCGACGCCCGCCGCATCAAGCGCGGCGGCGATCGCGCGAACATGGCTCACGCCGTACATGTGGCGGATCGCGTGCATACCGTCGCGCAGCGTCACATCCTGGATGTAGAGCTTATCGCCGCCATCGACATTGAACCCGCCCATCATGCGTTCTCCGTTTTCTGCGTGGCGCCGGCCGCCGCCAGGCGGCGCACCGCGATCAGTTCGCCGGTCGCCTTGGCGGCGGCGGTCATGATGTCGAGATTGCCGGAATAGGACGGGAGGTAGTCACCCGCGCCTTCCACCTCTAGGAAAATGCTGGTGCGGATGCCGGTGAAGTCGCCCATTCCGGGTATCTTCAGCCGGCTGTTGTCGCCGAACCGCTCGAACTGCACCTCCTGCTTCAGCCGATAGCCAGGCACATAGGCCTGCACCCGGGCGACCATCGCCTCCACCGAGGCGCGGATTGCATCCTCGTCGGCGCCTTCCGAAAGCGTGAAGACAGTGTCGCGCATAATCATCGGCGGTTCGGCGGGGTTGAGGATGATGATGGCCTTGCCCCTGGTCGCGCCGCCGACCGCCTCGATCGCGCGTGCCGTGGTGCGGGTGAACTCGTCGATGTTGGCGCGCGTCCCGGGACCGGCGGAACGCGACGAGACGGAGGCGACGATCTCGGCATAATGCACCTTCGCCACCTGGCTGACCGCCGCGACCATCGGGATCGTCGCCTGTCCGCCGCAGGTCACCATGTTGACGTTCGGCTGATCGAGATGCGCGTCCATGTTGACCGCAGGCACGGTGAACGGCCCGATCGCGGCCGGCGTCAGATCGATGATGTTGATCCCGTCGGCTTGCAGGGCGGCGTCGTGGATCTTGTGGGCGTAGGCCGAAGTCGCGTCAAATGCGATGCCGATCTCGCCGTAGCAGGGCAGCGCCCGCAAACCCTCGATCCCGTCATGCGTGGTGGCGATGCCATGCGCGCGCGCCATCGCGAGCCCCTCGCTGGCCTGATCGATGCCGACAACCGCCACCAATTCCACGTTCTGCGGATATTTGATCATCTTCATCATCAGATCGGTGCCGATATTGCCCGATCCGATGATGGCCGCCTTCAACCGTGCCATGTCCGTTCCTTCAGCTAAATCTTGCAGTGCAGTTACCGATCCCGTGGAGCGTCATTTCGAAGACGTCGCCCCGAATCGCCGGCTCGAGCGGCACGAGGCTGCCCGAGAGGATGATGTCGCCCGCGTCCAGCGTCACGCCGTGCGCGCCGAGGGTGTTCGCCAACCAAGCGACCGCCTGCGCGGGATCGCCCTGCACGGCGCTGCCCATACCTTCCGAAAGCGGCTGTGCATTCTTGCGGACCGTGACGCGCAGAGACGGCAGATCGTGCGCCCGCGGATCGGCGCGGGCTTCACCCAGCACGAAGACGCCGCACGAGGCATTGTCCGCCACCGTGTCGACGATGCCGATCTTCCAGTCGCGGATGCGGCTGTCGACGATTTCGAAGCACGGGGCGATATGATCGGTCGCCGCGATCACATCGGACGCCGTCACGCCGGGACCGGTCAGCGATCGTCCCAATATGAAGGCGATTTCCGCCTCGGCGCGCGGCTGGATCAGCGCGTTCGCGTCTAGATCGATGGCCTCGCCGAGGTGCATACGGTCGGTGAGGAAGCCGAAATCCGGCTGGTGCACGCCGAGCATGTCCTGCACCGCCTTCGAGGTGACCCCGATCTTCTTGCCGACCACCCGCTCGCCGTCCGCGAGCCGCCTCTCCAGCACCGCGAGCGAGATCGCATAGGCATCGTCGATCGTGAACGGCGCCCCTCGCCCGGTCAGCGGCGGAACCGTCCGCCGCCCGCGCAATGCCGCATAGAGCTCGCCCGCGATCGGCGCGACGCGGTCGAGCGTGGCGCTGTCACTCACAGATATCCTCCGTCCTGATAGACCAGTGGCGCAACGGCATCGCTCACCCGCACGTCGAGCACGCGGGCGATGACGATGCTGTGGGTGCCGTAGGCAAGTATCGCATCGATCACGCAGCGCAGATTGGCCTGCGCGCCGCCAAGTTCGGGCAGGCGGTCGCTTTCGCGCCAGTCGCCGACCGTGAACCGCTGGTCGTGCGGCACGCCGCCGCCAAAGGCGGACGAGACATCGCGTTGATTCTGCGGCAGCAGGTTGACCGACAGGGGCGCGGTGGGAACCAGCAAGGCGTGCAGGCTCGTCAGCCGGTTGATGCAGACTAGCACGGCCGGCGGATCGGCGGTCAGCGACGTGATCGACGTCGCCGCGATGCCGATCGGCCCATTCTCGCCGCGCGCGACGACGATCGCCACGGACGCCGCCAGCCGCCGCATCGCCGAGCGGAACAGCGCGGGCAGCCCGCCGGGAATATCCGGATACCCCTCAGCCACGGAGAAAGGCGACGGCATGACGGTTGAATTCGGCGGCGCGCTCCACCTGGACCCAATGCCCGACCTTGTTGAAGGTCATCACCCGCACATCCTCGCAAGCGTCGAGGAAGTAGTCGATGCCGGTCATCGGCATGAAGCGTTCCGCAGCGCCCCAGAACAGCAGGATCGGCATTTTCAGTTCACCGAGGCGCGGCCGAAGATTCGGCGTGCGCATCCGCATGATCACGTCCTTGGGCTGGGTCCTGGCGACGGCGAAGCGCTCCTTCACCAGCGCATCGGTGACATGGACCGGATCATGGACGAGATTGGTGATGAGCCGCCGCTGTTCCGCCTCGTCGAAGTCCGCCCCGCCGAACGAGCCGACCATCGCCGCGATGCCGGGCATGGCGAAATAGGTTTCGCGCTCCTCGATGCAACCCGGCGCCATGAGGATCAGCCGATCCGCGAAGTTCGGATGATCGAGCGCCATCTGGATCGCGATGCCGCCCCCGAGCGAGTTGCCGACGAGCGTCGCGCGTTCGACCCCGTGCGCCACCAGCGCCTGATGCAGCGTGTCGGTGAACAGCGCCAGCGTGTAGTCGATGCCTTCGGGCTTCGACGACTGGCCATAGCCTATCAGGTCCGGCAGGATGACCCGGTAACCGGCCGCCACGAACGCCGCGTGATTCTGCCGGAAGTTCGAAGCACCCGAAGCGCCTGGTCCACTGCCGTGCAGGAACACCACGACCGGTCCGCTGCCCACCTCCGCCAGGTGGATCTTATATCCGCCGGCGACCTCGTAGGTCGCGCTTGTCAGCTCGTCCATTTCTAGCGGCCTTTACAGGAAGTTGAACGCGGGCGGCTCACCGGCGAGGGTGCCGACCACGTCGCCGGTGCGGTTGCTCGGATCATTGGCGACGTGCGCGCGGGCGGCGTTGAGATCGAGCCAGGGCTGGATCACCGCGCTGCTGGTGTAGATGGCTCGCCCGCCGAGGAGTTGGACGATATCGTCGACCAGATCGACCAGTCGCCGCACGACGGTGGACGATTGGTAGGCGAACAGCGCGCGGCGCTCCATCGGGATGTCCTCGCCGCGTGCCGATACCTCCATCAGCTCCTCGAAGGTGAGCCGCTGCGTCGTCTCCATCTCCGCGATCTGCGCATGCGCCTTGGCGAGCGCGGCATGGAGCATCGGATCCTGCTTCGAGGCCTTGCCGGTGTTGGTGGAAACACGCCCTTGCATGATCTCCGTCGCCGCCTTTACCGCCGCGCGCGCGCCGCCGAACGCAGCGCTGGACACCGAACGAACGAATACCTGCGCCCAGGGCAGCCGGTAGAGGGGGCCGTCGTTCTCCGCCTGCCCCGGATTGCGACACAGGAAGCCGTCGGCCGCGCGGTGCGTGCGATAGTCCGGCACGAACACATCCTCGACGATGATGTCATGGCTGCCGGTGCCCTGCAGACCGAAGACGTGCCAGCTGTCCTCGTCGATCCGGTAATCGGCGCGCGGGAGCAGGAATGTCCGCATGTCCGGCGCGTCGCCGGGCGTCTTTGGCGGGACCATGGCACCGAGCAGCACCCAGCCGCAATGCACCGAGCCGGTCGAAAAGCCCCAGCGCCCGGAGAGGCGGAATCCGCCCTCGACATGGGTCACCCTGCCGACCGGCTGATAGGTGGACGAAACGAGCATGGCCGGATCGTCGCCCCAGACCTCAGCCTGCGCGCGATCATGGAACAGCGCCAGCTCGAACGGATGGCAGCCGACGACGCCATACATCCAGCCGGTCGACATGCAGCCCTCGGCAAGCAGCTTCTGCACGGCGAAGAAGGTGTTGGGGTGCATCTCATAGCCACCCCAGCGCCGGGGTTGGAGGATGCGAAAGAAGCCGGCCGCCTGCATTTCGGCGATCGTTTCCGCCGGCACGTTGCGATCGCGCACGCACTTCCGCGCGCGCTCCTTGAGCACGGGCACCATGAGGCGGGCCCGTTCGACCAAATCCTCCGCGCTCGGATCGTTCGAGAAGTTCGGCTTAGTAGCAAGAACGCCTGACATGGTGATCCTCTCCTTCGGAAAGGCTGTTGAACGCCGTTCCCGCTTATTCGTAATTGTTTTTATCTACTGATACGCAAATCGTCAATTGAAAAGCGTTCTAGCTTCGGATAGTGGCAAATGGGTAGCACGTTCAAGCCGCGCATCGAAGCGACGGCAATAATGGCGGGAGATGATTCGGTGCAGGGCGGCGTGATTGATCTGACGGGCAAGGCGGCGATCGTCACCGGCGGCACGCGCGGCCTCGGCCGAGAGATCGCAACCGCGTTGGCGCAGCGCGGCGCATCGGTGCTGGTCTGCGGTCGCGCCGCCCCCGATTCGTTACCGGGGGGCGTCGACTTCCGCGCCGCCGACGTGCGCGATGCAGCTCAGGCCAAGGCGATGATCGATGATTTCGCCGCGCGGCACGGGCGCCTAGATGTTTTGGTGAACAATGCCGGCGGCTCACCGGAGGTCGCGGCCGAGATCGCCAGCCCGCGCTTCATCGATGCGATCCTGAAGCTGAACCTCGTTGCGCCGCTCTATCTGGCGCAGGCCGCCCACCCGCACATGGCAGCGGCCGGCAGTGGCAGCATCGTCAATATCGCCAGCGTCTCCGGCATCAGACCGTCTCCCGGCACCGCCGTCTATGGCGCGGCCAAGGCGGGGCTGCTCAACCTGACCCAGAGCCTCGCGCAGGAATGGGGCGGCGCAGGAATACGCGTGAACGCAATCATCGCCGGGCTCATGGCGACCGAAACCGCAGGCGACACCTATGGCGATGCCGAGGCGCAGGCGGCTGTCGCCGCGTCGATGCCGCTAGGCCGGATGGGCACGGGCATGGATCTCGCCGGCGCCGTGCTCTGGCTGTGCTCGCCGCTCGCGGCGTGGGTCAGCGGCGCGCGGATAAACGTGGACGGCGGCGGCGAACGCCCGCTCTTCCTGAATCTGGTGAAAGGGGCGAAAGCCTGATGTCGGTCAAGTCGCTTGGTTACGTTACGATCGAGACCGCCGGTCCGAGGGAATGGGATCGCTTTCTGACGAACGTGGTGGGCGCGATGCGCGCGCCGGATGCAGCCGACGGCGCGGCGCTTTATCGCCTCGACGAGCGCATGTTCCGGTTCCGCATCGAGCAGGGTGCGCGCGAGCGCCTCGTCGCGGCGGGCTACGAGGTCGAGGATGCCGCCGCGCTGGATCGGCTCGCGAGCGCGATCCGCGCCGCCGGGCGTCCGGTAGCGATGCTCGACGACGACGCGGCAAGCGTGCGCGGCGCGGTCGGCATGATCCGCACCAGCGATCCGGCCGGAAACCCGATCGAATTCTTTCACGGCGACAGCCGGGCTGGGACCCTGTTCGTTTCGCCGGCCGGCGTGCCGGCATTCGTCACCGGCGCACTCGGCATGGGCCATGCCGTGCTGTCAGCGCCGAATTTCGACGAGACGGTCGCTTTCTATTGCGACGTCATCGGCCTCGGGAAGACGGATATGCCGCGCTTCTACTTCAACGGCGGCCCGCCGGACGATTCCGGTGTCGGCTTCGCCTTCCTCCACGCGGGCGGCGGACGGCACCACAGCCTCGCTGTCGGCGAGGGGCCGGTGCCGCCATCCGGCTGCGTCCACCTGATGGTCGAGCTGCCGAACCTTACCGAAGTGGGCAAGGCGCACGATCGGATGCGCCACGAAGGCTTCGCCGAGACCGCGACGCTCGGGCGGCACGTGAACGACGAGACGATCGGCTTCTACGTGCAGACGCCGGCCGGCTTCGATCTCGAAATCGGCTGCGAGGGTCTGGTCATAGATCCAGCGCAGTGGGTGACCACGCAGCACGAACAGATCAGCGTCTGGGGCCATGCCTGGGCCTGGCAGCGGGCGGCCGCAAAGGCAGGGGAATGACCATGCTCGACAAGCGCATGACGGCGCAGCAGATCGTCGCCGAACTCCGTGACGGGATGACCTTGGGCATCGGCGGCTGGGGGCCGCGGCGCAAGCCGATGGCGCTGATCCGCGAGATTCTCCGATCGGACCTGAAAGATCTCACCATCGTCGCCTACGGCGGCGCGGACGTGGGCATGCTGTGCGCGGCGGGCCGTGTGCGCAAGCTGGTGTTCGCCTTCGTCTCGCTCGATGCGATCCCGCTCGAGCCGTGGTTCCGCAAGGCGCGGGAGGCCGGTGAGATCGAGGTGCTGGAGCTGGACGAGGGCATGTTCCAGTGGGGGCTGAAGGCTGCCGCCTTCCGCCTGCCCTTCCTGCCGACGCGCGTGGGCCTCGGCACGGATCTGGCGGCGCTCGGCGGGCTCAGGACCGTCCAGTCGCCCTATAACGACGGCGAGACGCTGATAGCGATGCCGGCACTACGGCTCGATGCTGCGCTGCTGCACGTCAACCGCAGCGATTGGCGCGGCAACGTTCAGCTATTCGGCCCGGATACCTATTATGACGAATGGTTCGCCCGCGCGGCGGAACGCACCTTCGTGAGCTGCGAGGAGATGGTCGACCGCATGGAGGATCATTATCCGCAGGACGCGCGGGCCAACATCATCGAACGCTGCTTCATCAGCGGGGTCGCCGAAATCCCCGGCGGCGCCCATCCGAGCTCGATGCCGCCGGCCTATGGCTGGGACATGAAGGCGCTCAAGGCGTATGCCGATGCGGCAAAGCAACCGGGCGACTGGGCGGCGGTGCGCGATCGGTTCGTCGGCCGCAGCGAGGCCGAATATCTCGAAACGATTGGTGGAAAGGAGGCGGTAGCGGCCCTCCCGCTGCCGATTTTCTGATGCGTGACATTTCCCTCGCCGAACTGTGCATCTTCGCCTGCGCCGATGCCTTCCGCACCACCCGCGAGATCGTGGCGACCGGCATCGGGCCGGTGCCGCGTCTAGGCGCGGGTCTGGCCAAGCTCACCCATTCGCCCGGCCTGATGATGACCGATGGCGAGGCCTATCTGGTCGAGCAGCCGGTGCCGATCGGCCCGCGCGGCGATTACCGGCCGAAATTCGCCGGCCACATGCCCTTCTCACGCTTCTTCGACGCGGCGGTATGGAGCGGGCGCCGCCACGCGATGGTGACGCCGACGCAGATCGACCGCTTCGGCCAGACCAACCTGTCCCAGCTTGGCGGCACGCACCGGCAGCCGAAGACGCAGATGCTCGGCGTGCGCGGTTTCCCCGGCAATTCGATCCATCATGCGAATTCGATGTTCGTAGCGGCGCATTCGCCGCGCGTCTTCGTGTCGGGCGAGGTCGATATGGTATCGAGCGCCGGCTATAATCCGGTCAAACGCATTCCCGGCGGCGATTACTCCGGGATCGATCTGCGTCGCATGATCACCAATCTCGGTGTGCTCGATTTCGGCGGCTGCGATCATGCCGTCCGCGTCGTTTCGCTCCATCCGGGCGTCACCTTCGATGAAATCCAGGCGGCGACCGGCTTCGCGCTGGAGCAGGGCGACATCATCGAGACGGCGATGCCCGATGCCGATGCGCTCGACATCATCGAGCGGCTCGATCCGCACAATCTGCGCGCCAGCGTGATCAGGGACAATCCGCCGGCGAGGAGGAGTGCATGAGCGACGAACTCGCCCCCCGGCAGCTGCAGAGCCCCGTGTATGAAACCGACGGGCCGGTTCGTTACGAGGCCGACGGCCCCGTCGCCTGGATCATGATGGACCGGCCGAAGTTCAACAATGCGCAGAATTCGCAGATGACCTACGCGCTCGACGATGCGTTCCGCCGCGCGGTCGATGACGATGCGATCAAGGTGATCGTGCTCGGCGGCGAGGGCAAGCACTTCAGCGGCGGGCACGACATCGGCACGCCGGGGCGCGATCATCTCGTGCCGTTCGAGCGCAAGCTGCTGTTCGGCGATCACACCACCCGACCGGGCGCGGAACTGCTCTACACGCGCGAGCATGAGGTCTATCTCGGCATGTGCCGGCGCTGGCGCGATCTGCCCAAGCCGACGATCGCGATGGTGCAGGGCGCGTGCATAGCCGGCGGGCTGATGCTGGCTTGGGTTTGCGATCTGATCGTCGCCTCGGAAGACGCCTTCTTCCAGGATCCGGTGAATCGGATGGGCATCCCCGGCGTCGAATATTTCGCCCATGGATTCGAGCTGCCGCCGCGCATCGCCAAGGGCTTCCTGCTGCTCGGTCAGCGGATGCCGGCGGCGCGCGCGTTCCAATACGGCATGGTCAACGAGATCGCCCCGCGCGATGCGCTGCGCGAGACGGTTGCGACTATGGCGCGCGAACTGGCCCAGCGCCCACGCCTCGGCAACTGGCTGACCAAGCAGGCGCTGAACCATGTCGAGGAACTGCGCGGCAAGCGCACCGCGATGGATGCCGTATTCCACATGCACCATTTCGCCCACGCCCAGAATGATCTGGTCAGCGGCAACAGCCTCGGCGGGCTGGACGGCGGGGCGATGGCTCGCGCGAACAAGCAGCAGGCCGGGGAAGGCTGAGCGATGGCCGATCCGCTCGCCACCCCCCTCACCCGCCGGCTGGGCTGCCGCCTGCCGGTGATCCAGACCGCGATGGGCTGGATCGCGACGCCCGCGCTCGTCGCCGCGACGAGCGATGCCGGCGCGTTCGGGTTCCTCGCTGGGGCTGTGATGAAGCCCGCTGAACTCGGTGAGGCGATAGCGCGCCTGCGCGACATGACCACGCATGGGTTCGGCGTGAATTTCCACAGCTTCCAGCCGGGCGCAGCCGAGATCGTCGAGATCATCCTCGCCCATAGCGACCGCGTGCGCGCCGTCAGCTTCGGGCGCGGCCCGGATGTGAAGATGATAGGCCGCTTCCGAGATGCGGGCATCCTGTGCATCCCCACGGTCGGCGCGGTGAAACATGCCGAGAAGATGGTCGCGCTCGGCTGCGAGATGGTCACCGTGCAGGGTGGCGAGGGCGGCGGTCATACCGGCGCGGTGCCGACGACGGTGCTGCTGCCGCAGGTGCTCGACGCGGTGGACGTGCCGGTGGTGGCGGCGGGCGGCTTCGCCGACGGGCGCGGGCTCGCGGCGGCGCTGGCCTTCGGCGCCGTCGGCATCGCCATGGGCACGCGCTTCCTGATGACTGCCGAGAGCCCGGTGCCCCCCGCCCCCAAGGCCGCCTATGTGAAGGCGGGCACCGCCGACATCGCGGTTTCCACCAAGGTCGATGGCATTCCGCAGCGGATGATCCTCAACCCGCTTCTCCGGCGGATCGAGGCATCCGGCCGGCTGGCGATGTGGCGGCGCGCGATCGAGGCGGGCCTGGCGATGAAGCGACAGAGCGGCATGAGCGCAGGCGACGTGATCCGAACCGCCCGCGCGATGACGGCGCATGGCGAGATGCCGCTGGCGCAGGCGGTGATGGCGGCCGCCGCGCCGATGATGATCCAGCGTGCGGTCGTCTCGGGCGATGCCGAGCATGGACTTATGGCGACAGGCGTCGTGGCCGGCCGGATCGACGATCTGCCCGGCTGCGCCGATCTGCTGCGCACCATCGAAACCAACGCGCGCGCCTACATCGCCGCGCTCTGCGAACAGGATTGAGCCATGCCGATACGCTGCAACATCCAGGACCGGATCGCGGAGATCGTCTTCGACGTGCCGCCGGTCAACGCCTTCGACAGTGATACATGGCTCTCGCTGCCCGCGATCATCGCCGGGGCGGCGCGCGATCCGCAGGTCAATTGCGTGCTGATCCGGGCCGATGGCCGCGGCTTCTGCGGCGGCGTGGACATCAAGGAGATGCAGGCCCACCCCGAGCGGATCACGCTGCTCAACCGCGGCAACTACCTCACCTTCAAGGCGATCCGCGACGCCGAAGTGCCGGTGGTGTCGGCTGTCCACAAGTTCGTCATCGGCGGCGGCATCGGCATCTGCGGCGCATCCGACACGATCATCGCCGCCGACGACGCCTATTTCTCGCTGCCCGAAGTCGATCGCGGGGCGATGGGCGGGGCCAGCCACCTCTCGCGGATGCTGCCGCTGCACAAGGTGCGCGCGGCCTTCTTCACCGGCGGCACGATCCCGGCCGAGGAAGCGTGGCGGCTGGGCGCGATCGAGAGGGTCGTGCCGCGCGCTGATCTTGAAGGCGAGGCGCGCGCCTTCTGCGCGGTGATCGCCTCCAAGTCGCGCAAGGCGCTGGTGATCGCCAAGGAGGCGCTGAACGGCCTCGAGCCGCGCGATGTCGATCGCGGCTATCGCTGGGAACAGGGCTTCACGCTCGAAATGTATATGCACGAAGATTCGCAGCGCAGCCGCGACGCCTTCGTCGAGACGGGCAAGGCGGCCACCTTCTGATGGAATTGAAGTACACCCCCGAGCAGGAGGCGTTCCGCGCCGAAGTGCGCGCGTGGCTCGCCGCGCACGTGCCGGCCGAGCCGCTCCTCACGCTGGAATGCCGCGAGGGCTATGATCAGCATGTCGCCTGGGAGCGCACGCTCGCCTCCGGCAATTGGGGAATGGTGACGTGGCCCGAAGTCTATGGCGGGCGGGGACTGGATCTGATCCGCTGGCTGATCTTCGAGGAGGAATATTGGGCGGCGGGCGCGCCGCTGCGCGCAAACCAGAACGGCATCTTCCTGCTCGGCCCGACGATCATGGACCATGGCACCGACGAGCAGAAGGCGCGCTTCCTCACCCCGATGGCGCGCGGCGAGACGATGTGGGCTCAGGCCTGGTCGGAGCCGGGCGCCGGATCGGACATGGCGGCGATCACTTCGCGGGCGGTGCGCGATGGCGATCATTACGTGCTGACGGGGCAGAAGACCTGGTCGAGCCGGGCCGCCTTCGCCGACTGGGGCTTCGGCATCTTCCGCACCGATCCCGACAGTAAACGGCACAAGGGCCTGAGCTTCATCTTGTTCGATCTGAACAGCCCGGGCATCACCCGCCGGCCCATCCGCCAGTTCCACGGCGAAACCGGCTTTGCCGAGCTGTTCTTCGACGAGGTGCGCGTGCCGATCGCGAACCGGCTGGCCGGCGAGGGTGAGGGCTGGAACGTGGCGATGGCGACCGCCGGTTTCGAGCGAGGCCTCATGCTGCGTTCGCCGGGTCGCTTCCAGGAGACGGCGCGGCGGCTGGTCGAGCTGTATCGCCGGCACGAGTCCGAGGCATCGCCGGCTGCGCGCGAGGCGGTGGTGCAGGCGTGGGGCGCGGCACAGGCCTATGCCTACAACACCTACGCCGTGGCGGCGAAGATCATGGCCGGCGGGCACATCGGCGCCGAGGCCAGCCTCAACAAGATCTTCTGGTCCGAGCTGGATCTGTCGATGCATCGCACGGCCATGCAACTGCTCGGCGCGCATGCCGAACTGAGCCGTTTCGCGGACGACAGCGTCAATGCGTGGCTCGAAGGCTACATCTTCTCCCTCTCCGGCCCGATCTATGCCGGCTCGAACGAGGTCCAGCGCAACATCGTCGCCGAGCGTCTGCTCGGCCTGCCACGCGTGGGAGCCGGCTGATGGATTTTCGCTTCACCGAAGATCAGCAATTGTTCGCCGAGAGCGTGCGCGAGTATCTCGCCGGCACGCACGGTCCCGAGGTGCTGCGCCGCCTCGATGCGGGCGACGCGCGCGATCCCGCGATCTGGCGCGGCCTCGTCGATATGGGATTGACCGGGCTGCTCGTGCCGGAGGTAGAAGGCGGGCTGGGCCTCGGTCTGATCGAGGGAATGCTGATTGCGACCGAGTGCGGCCGCGTCTGCCTCGCTGAGCCGCTGGTCGATACGGCATTGGTGGCCGTGCCCTGGATGCTGGCGCGAGACGATAGGGCTTCACTGGCGGCGATCGCGGCAGGCGACAACAGGCGCCTGCCCCTGCCCCACGCGATCAATCCGTGGGTGGCCGATGGCGACGGCGTGCCGCTCTCCAGCGTCGACCCGCTGCGCCGGCTCGCCACCCCCGGAGTCGTCTCGGACGATCCGCTGCTACTCGATCTCGGCGCGCTTATGTCTGCCGCGCAACTGGTGGGCGTTGCCGAGGCGATGTTGGGCCAGGCGAAGGAGTATGCCAAGATCCGCCAGCAATTCGGTCAGCCGATCGGCGCGTTCCAGGCGATCAAGCACCAGCTTGCGACCTGCGCGGTCGCAATAGAGTTCTCAAAGCCTGTGCTGTGGCGGGCCGCGCAGGCGATGCAGGACGGGCTGGATACCGCCGCCGTCCATGTCAGCCACGCCAAGCTCGCAGCGACCGACGCCGCCATCCTCACCGGCGAAACGGCGATACAGGTCCATGGCGCGATGGGCTACACCTATGAGGTCGATCTCCACTTCTGGATGAAGCGCAGCTGGGCGCTTGCCGGGGCGTGGGGCGATCGCGCCTTCCATCTCCGCAGGATCGACGCGGCCATTATCGGCGGATCGCTGTCGATCGGTCCCGACCACACGTTCGCCTGAGGATATCGCATGGCCGAAGCCTTCATCATCGATGCCGTACGCACCCCCATCGGGCGCAAGAAGGGCTCGCTCGCGCATCTGCACCCGGCCGATCTTGGCGCGCATCCGATCAGGGTTCTGATCGATCGGACCGGGATCGATGCCGGCGCTGTCGACGATGTCGTCTGGGGCTGCTGCGATACGATCGGGCCGCAGGCCGGTGATATCGGCCGCACCGTCTGGCTGGTCGCCGGGATGCCGGAGCATGTGCCCGGCACCACGATCGATCGCCAATGCGGATCGTCGCAGCAGGCGATCCACTTCGCCGCGCAAGGCGTGATGTCCGGCACGCAGGATCTGGTGGTCGCCGGCGGCAGCCAGGCGATGAACGCGATTCCGATATCTGCCGCGATGTTCGCCGGCCAGCCTTACGGCTTCGACAATCCGTTCACCACATCGCCCGGCTGGGTCGCTCGCTATGGCGACGGCGCGCTCGACCAGATCAGCTCGGCCGAACGGATCGCCGCCAAATGGGGGAGCAGCCGGGCGGAGATGGAGGCGTTCGCGCTAGCAAGCCATCAACGCGCCCAGGCGGCGACCGAGGCCGGCTGGTTCGACCGCGAGATCGCCCCGCTGGAAGGGCTTTCGCACGACGAGACGATTCGCGCCGTCACCACGCTCGAGGGGCTTGCCGGCCTGAAGCCCGTGCAGGACGGCGGCGCGATCACCGCCGGTGTCGCCAGCCAGAATTGCGATGGCGCGGCGGCGTTGCTGATCGCCTCCGAACGTGCCGTCCGCGAGCATGGCCTGAAGCCGCGGGCGCGCATCCATCATCTGTCGGTGCGTGCGGACGATCCGGTGTGGATGCTCACCGCGCCGATCGCCGCCACCCGCCACGCGCTGGCAAAGGCCGGCATGACCGTGGCCGATATCGACCTGTTCGAATGCAACGAGGCGTTCGCCAGCATTCCGCTCGCGTGGATGAAGGAACTCGGCATCCCGCGCGAGAAGGTTAACGTGCAAGGTGGCGCGATCGCGCTGGGCCATCCGCTCGGCGCCACTGGCGCGCGGCTGATGACCACATTGCTGGGCGCGCTGGAACGCACCGGCGGCCGCTACGGCCTGCAGACCATGTGCGAGGGCGGCGGGCAGGCCAACGTTACGATAATCGAGAGGCTCTGATGGGAATTTGCGATCAACGGACGGTAATCGTCACCGGCGCCGCCGGCGGGCTGGGACGTGCCTATGCGCTGGCCTTCGCTGCTGAGGGCGCGAACGTCGTCGTCAACGATATCGGCGCGTCGCTCGGCGGCGAAGGACGCGACACGAGTGCCGCCGATGCGGTCGTCGCGGAGATACAGGCGGCCGGTGGCCGGGCGGTCGCCAATTATGACGATGTGGCCGACTGGGACGCCGCCGGGCGTATCGTCGCCACCGCGCTTGATGCGTTCGGCGATCTCCACGTCGTGGTGAACAATGCGGGCATCGTGCGCGATCGCATGTTCGTCTCCGCCACGCTGGCGGAGTGGGACGCGACCATGCACGTCCACCTGCGCGGCCATTTCTGCGTGTCGCGCCACGCGGTCGATCATTGGCGGGCGCAGCAGAAAGCGGGCCGGTCGGTGGATGCGCGGATCATCAACACATCCTCCGGTGCGGGATTGCAGGGGTCGATCGCGCAGGCGGCCTATTCCACGGCGAAGGGTGGCATCGCCGCGCTGACGCTGGTGCAGGCGGCCGAACTGGCGCGCTACGGCATCACCGCCAATGCGCTGGCCCCTTCTGCACGCACCCGCATGACCGAACAGGCCTTCGCCGAAAAGATGGCGACCGGAGGGGACGCTTTCGATGCGATGGACCCCGCGAATGTCGCGCCCGCCGTGGTGTGGCTCGGCAGCGCGCAATCCGCCCACGTCAGCGGCTGCGTGTTCGAACTGGAGGGTGGCAAGATCA
>CAXTTS010000012.1:8977-15398 GCA_964247265.1 uncultured Sphingomonadaceae bacterium | reverse complement strand
GATCATGATCGAGGATGGCTGGCGCGAAGGGCCGGCGATCGACCGGGGCGCACGCTGGCACCCCGCCGACATCGGCGCGGCGGTGGATCGGCTGCTTGCCGAACGAACAGCACCGCGCAAGGTATGGGGGACAGCCTGATGGAATTCGCCTTCACCGAAGAACAGCAGATGATCGGCGAGACGGCGCGCGCCTTCTTCGTCGAGAATGCGACGAGCGAGCGCACCCGCCGGGCGATGGCCGGCGATGGCATCGACCATGATCTGTGGACATCCTTCTGTCGTGATCTGGGACTGTCCGGCATCGGCATATCCGAGGAAGCGGGCGGCGCGGGGCTGGGTCTGGTGGAACTCGCGATGATCGCAGAGGCGGCCGGCGCGCAGGTCGCGGCGTCCCCGATGCTCGGGAGCTTGGCGCTGTGCGCGCAGGCGATCGCTGCGGGGGGAAGCGCGGCGCAACAGGGCGAATGGCTGCCGTCGCTCCTGTCCGGCGAGAGGATCGGCGCGGGCATCGACGCCGCGGATCTCGACGTGGCGGGCGATCGCCTTTCCGGCACCGTCGATTTCGTCGCGCACGGCGGCTCGGCGGCGGTATTCCTCATCACCGCTGGGGAGCGCGCGTGGGTCGTGCCGGCCGACGCCGCGGGCGTGACGGTTTCGCGGCTGACCACGATGGACCAGACGCGCCCGTTCGCGCGGGTGCGGCTCGAGGGCGCCATCGGCGATCCCCTTGCCGATCCGACGGCCGCGATCACGGCCGCGCGCCGCGCCGGTTCGATCGTCGTGGCGGCCGAAGCATTGGGCGGCGCGCAGGCGTGCCTCGACCGCACCGTCGCTTATTCGATCGAGCGCGTGCAGTTCGGCCGGGCGATTGGATCGTTCCAGGCCTACAAGCATCGGCTGGCAGACATGCTGGTCGAGATCGAGCAGGCCCGTTCGGCGGTCTACTGGGCGGCGTGCGCGGTGGACGAGGGCTCCGATGAGGCGTTGCTGGCGCTGCACGCCGCAAAGTCGTTCGCGGCGGATACCTTCTTCCGCTGCGCGGGCGACATGATCCAGCTCCACGGCGGGATCGGCTTCACGTGGGAGCACGACGCGCATCTGTTCTTCAAGCGCGCGCGCTCCCTCCAGACCTTGCTCGGCAGCGGCGCATGGCACCGCGAACAGATCGCCACGATGATCCTGGGAGACGCAGCATGAAGCTAGGCTTCTCACCCGCCGAGGAAGCATTCCGCGGCGAATGCGCGGGCTGGCTGAACGATCAGATGGCCTGCGAATTCGCTGACATCAGGGGAGTGACCAAGCTCACCGCGATGCCCGAGCGGCGCAAGGAATGGGAGCAGCAGCTCGGCCGCCACCGATGGTCGTGCATCGGCTGGCCGGAGCAGTGGGGCGGCCGCGCCGCCTCGCTCGCCGAGCAGGTTATCTTCGCCGAGGAATATGCCCGATCGGGTGCACCGGGGCGCGTCAACCACATCGGCATCGAATTGGCCGGCCCGACCATCCTCACCTTCGGCACCGAGGAGCAGAAACAGCGCTTCCTTCCCGATATCGCCGCTGGGCGTACGATCTTCTGCCAAGGCTTTTCCGAGCCGAACGCCGGGTCCGATCTGGCCAGCGTGCGCACCAAGGCGCGGCTGGAGGGCGATGAATGGGTGGTCAACGGCCAGAAAATCTGGACGAGCCTCGCCCACATCTCCGACTGGATCTTCGTCGTGACGCGCACGGAGGAGGGGTCCAAGGGACCGAAGGGCCTCACCTTCCTAATGATGCCGCTCGATCAGCCGGGCATCGACATACGCGGCATCCGCCAGATCAACGGCGACGCGGAGTTCAACGAGACCTTCTTCACCGATGCGCGCTGCCCTGCCGATAGCCTGATCGGCGCGGTGGGGGATGGCTGGAAGATCGCGATGGGCCTGCTCGCCTTCGAACGCGGCGTCTCCACGCTCGGCCAGCAGATGGGCTTCCGCAACGAACTCGATGAGATCATCGCGGCGGCCAAAGCCAATGGCGCGGGAGGCGATCCGTTGATCCGCCAGCGCATCGCCAAGGCGGAGATCGGCCTGCGCCTGATGCGCTACGGTGCGATGCGCATGCTCTCGAACACCGATCATTCGCGGATCGATGGCGCGGCGCTCACCTACAAGATCCAGTGGGCGACATGGCGCCGCAACCTCGGCGAATTGGCGATGGACGTGCTTGGGCAGGCCGCCGAAGTGACCGATCATCCCGATTATGAATGGGAGGATCTGCCCAACCTGTTCCTCTATTCGCGCGCCGATACGATCTATGGCGGCACCAACCAGATCCAGCGCAACCTGATCGCCGAACGCGGCCTCGGCCTGCCGCGCGAGCCGCGGGGGAATGCATGATGGCGCCCGCTTATCCGCCGGGTCGCAATCTCCTCGCGGGCAAGACGGTGGTGGTGACCGCCGCTGCTGGCACCGGCATCGGTTTTGCCGTCGCCAAGCGTGCGACGGAGGAAGGCGCGCGGGTTCTGATCAGCGATATCCACGAACGCCGCCTGGGCGAAGCGGCGGATCGCATTGCCGCCGAAGCAGGCCAGCGCCCCGAGACCTTCCTGTGCGACGTGACGAAGCAGGATCAGGTCGATGCGCTGCGTGACGCGGCGATCGCCGCGCTCGGCCATGTCGATGTGCTCATCAACAACGCCGGCCTCGGCGGCGAGGTACCGGTCGTCGATATGGCGGAGGAGCAGTGGCACCGCGTGATCGACGTCACGCTCACCAGCGTGTTCCGCATGACCCGCGCCTTCCTGCCAGCAATGTATGCGCGCAGGGCGGGCGTGATCGTCAACAACGCCTCGGTGCTCGGCTGGCGCGCGCAGAAGGGGCAGGCGCATTACGCCGCCGCGAAGGCCGGGGTGATGGCGTTCACACGCTGCGCGGCGGTGGAGGCGGCGGAGCATAATGTCCGCATCAACGCGGTAGCCCCATCGATCGCGATGCACGCCTTCCTTGCCAAGGTGACGAGCGACGAACTGCTGGAGAAGCTCGCCGCGCAGGAGGCGTTCGGGCGGCCGGCGGAAGTGTGGGAAGTCGCCAACGTCATGCTGTTCCTTGCCTGCGACCTCTCCTCCTACATGACAGGCGAAATCCTCTCTGTCTCGAGCCAGCGGGCATGACCAGCCCCCGCCTCTACCAGAGGCCGTCCGACCTGCTCGGGCAGGAGGGAACGCGCCTCGGCCCGACGGAGTGGCTCGTGATCGATCAGGCGAGGGTCGACGGCTTTGCCACCGTGACGGGCGACGACCAGTGGATCCATGTCGATGTCGAGCGTGCCCGTGCTGGTCCTTTCGGGGGCACCATCGCGCATGGCTATCTCACGCTCAGCCTGGTCAATCACTTTCTGCCCGAAATGATCGAGGTGCGCGGCGCCTCGATGGGCGTGAACGTGGGTTCGGACCGCTTGCGGTTTCTCGCCCCGGTCAGGGTCGGTTCGCGCATCCGCGGGGTCGCCGAGATTGTCGGTGTCGAGGAGGTCAGGGGCAGCATCCAGTCAGTCGTACGCGTCACCGTCGAGATCGAAGGCAGCGAGAAGCCCGCCTGCACGATCGACACCATCAGCCGCTATTATCCGGAATAGATGCGATGCCCACAGCCGAAGCCATGCTCGCCGTCGTCCACGCCTATGTCGAGGCTTTCGAGAGGAACGACCCCGATTTGGCCGCTGCGATCTTCGCGGCCGACGCCGTGATAGAGGATCCGATCGGCTCCGCGCCGCATAGTGGCGCCGAGGCGATCCGCGCATTCTACGGCCGCTCGATGGCGACCGGCGCGAAGCTGACGTTGACCGGCCCGGTCCGCGTCGCCGCGGCGCATGTCGCCTTTCCGTTTCAGGTCCGGCTGAACTTGCAGGGCCGGGATATCGCGATCGACGTAATCGACACCTTCGCCTTCAATGCATTCGGCAAGGTCAGCCGCATGCACGCTTTCTTCGGTCCATCGAACACGGCCGGCACGCCACAGGGAGAATGACAGATGCGTGAAGCAGCAATCGTCGCGACCGCGCGGACTGGCATCGGCAAGGCCTATCGCGGCGCGTTCAACGATACCGAGGCGCCGGTGATGGGGGCGCATGTGGTGGACGCGGTGCTCGCGCGCTCCGGCATTGATCCCGCGCGCGTCGACGATGTTGATCTGGGCGTCGGCAACCAGTGGAACACGCAGAGCTACAATATCGGTCGCCTGCTCGTCCACGCCTCGCGCCTGCCCAACAGCGTCGCGGGCTTTACGCTTGACCGCAAATGCTCGTCTGGGCTGAACGCGCTGGCGCTGGCGGCGCGCGGCATCCGCTGCGACGAGATCGACGTCGCCGTCACCGGCGGGCTGGAATCGATCTCCCTCACCCTCGGCAGCTTCGCGCCCAGCTACCGCAACCGTTCCCGGGCGGTCATCGCGGCCGAGCCCAAGGCGTATATGGCGATGGTCGAAACCGCCGAAGTGGTCGCCGAGCGTTACGGCATATCGCGCGAGGCGCAGGACGCGTTCGCCGCCAGGAGTCAGCAACGCGCGGGCGCTGCCCAGATCGCCGGCCGCTTTGCCGACGAGATCGTGCCGATCACCGTCGAGAAGGTCCTCCGCGACAAGCAGGGCACCGAAACCGGCCGCGAGACGGTGACGCTCGACGCAGACGAAGGTGTGCGCGGCGATACCAATGCCGCCGCCCTTGCCCAGTTGAAGCCGGTGTTCAAGGACGGGCTGATCATAAAGGAGGGCAAATACGTCACCGCCGGCAACGCTTCGCAATTGTCCGATGGTGCGTCTGCGCAACTCGTGATGGATCTCGCGACCGCGCAGCGAGAGGGGTTGCCGGTGCTCGGTCTCTATCGCGGCTTTCAGGTGGCGGGATGCGATCCGGATGAGATGGGCGTCGGCCCCGTCTTCGCCATCCCCAAGCTGCTCGATCGCGCCGGTCTCAAGGTCGCCGACATTGGCCTGTGGGAGATCAACGAGGCCTTCGCCAGCCAGGCCATCTACTGCCAGGAGAAGCTGGGGATCGACCCCGACGCGCTGAACGTCGACGGCGGCGGCATCGCGCTCGGACATCCCTTCGGGATGACGGGAAGCCGGCTGGTCGGCCATGCGCTGATCGAGGGCAAGCGCCGGGGCGTCAAATATGTCGTAGTGTCGATGTGCGTCGCCGGCGGCATGGGCGCGGCCGGCCTGTTCGAAGTCGCCTGACATGCTGGACCCGCTGCCGCCGACCATTCCCCATGCTGCGATGATGGCGGCGGCCCGCTGGGGCGACGCGCCGGCCTTTCTGGAGGGAGGCGAGCAATGGAGTTTCGCCCGGCTGTGGGCGGAGTGCCGTCGCGCGGCCAGCGCCTTCCTCGCGCGGGGCGCCGGACCCGGCGACCGCATCGCGATCTGGGCGCCGAACAGCCGGCAATGGATCGTCGCGGCCGTCGGCGCGATGGTCACCGGCGCGGCGATCGTCCCGCTCAACACGCGCCTCAAGGGACGCGAGGCCGGCGACATCCTGCGTCGGACGGGCGCCCGGATGCTGTTCACGGCCGGCGACTTCCTCGACATCGATTATCCGGCTCTCATTGCCGGGGAGCATCTCCCGGCGCTCATGGAGACGCTCCTGTTCGACATGGATTTCGAGGCGTTCCTCACCAGCGGATCGGGCGCGGAGGATCCCGCCATCGGCGAGGCGATGGCACGCATCGGGCCGGGCGACATTTCGGACATAATGTTCACCTCGGGAACCACCGGCAGCCCCAAGGGCGTGCTGATGACGCACGACCGCATCCTGCCGCAATGCGGCGCCTGGATAGCGAATACACGGCTGAGCGAAGGCGAGCGCTATCTGCTCGTCAATCCGTTCTTCCACAGTTTCGGCATGAAGGTCGGCTGGGTTGCCTGCCTGCTGGCCGGCGCAGTCATAGTTCCCATGCCTCAGTTCGATGCGAGAGGCGCGGCCCGGCTGATCGAGGACGAGCGGGTGGCCTTCCTGCCTGGACCGCCCACGATCTTCCAAATGCTTCTCGATGAGCGGGAGGTGCGGCCCTTCGACTGCAGCTCCCTACGCGGCGGCACGACCGGCGCCGCCACGGTCCCGCCGATCCTGATCGAGCGCATCCGGAGCGAATTGGGGATGGAGGACGTCATCACGGCCTACGGGATGACGGAGTGCGTCACGGTCACCTCCTGCCGACCGGGCGACGCGGCTGACCTGATCGCACAAAGCTGCGGGCGGGCGATGCCCGGAACGGAGCTGAGGATCGTCGACGACGCCGGATTCCCCCTGCCCTGCGGCGAAACCGGCGAGGTTCTGGTTCGGGGAACAGGCGTGATGCTGGGCTACCTGGACGATCCAGCCGCGACGGCGGAAGCGGTGGACGCGGACGGTTGGTTGCACACCGGCGACATCGGCACGGTCGACGACCAGGGCT
>CAXTTS010000012.1:2394-8967 GCA_964247265.1 uncultured Sphingomonadaceae bacterium | reverse complement strand
GAAGAAGGACGTCTACATCTCGGGGGGCTTCAACTGCTACCCGGCAGAGATCGAGCGGTTGATGGCGGCCCATCCCGCCATTGCGATGATCGCCGTGATCGGAGTGACCGATCCGCGCCTGGGAGAGGTCGGCAAGGCCTTCGTCGTGAAGAGGCCGGGCGCGTGCGCTACCGAGGCGGACCTCATCGCGTGGGCGCGCGAGAACATGGCCAACTACAAGGTGCCGCGCACCCTCGCCTTCATGGCCGACCTTCCGCGCAACGCGGCAGGCAAGGTCCTGAAGCGCGATCTACTCTGACGGGCGACCGGCCTTGTCTCACGACGCACTCGCGCGGCGCGGCGATCCGCCGTTTGGCGGGCATATCGGAATGCTCGGCATCCGTCGTGTCGCGGATGGGCCGGACTGGGTCGAGCTGGCCTGCCCGTTCAGCCCCGACTTTCTGCTCGAAACGGATGGCGAGCTCTCGGCCGCCGGGCCGATCTACTCGCTCGTGGACGCCGCAGCAGGGGCGGCGATCATTGCGCGCGTCGGAGGGTTCAGGCCGCTGGCGACGCTCGACCTGCGGATCGATCATCTGCGGCCCGCGCTCGCTGGCGAACCACTGCATGCCCGGGCGCGATGCTATCACCTGACCCGACAGGTGGCGTTCATCCGCTGCGATGTGCATCATGGTGCTCCGGGCGATCCCATAGCCTTCGCCAGCGGCAGCTTCTTCTTCACCTCCGCCTCATGATCGAAGCGACGCCCTTCGGCCGGATGCTCGGCATCGACAAGCTCCCCGCCCGGGAGGGAACTTCGCTGCTCGTCCTGCCGGCCGGTCCTCGACTCGAGGGCCGGCCGGGCTTCCTGTACGGAGGAGTGATCGCAAGCCTGATCGAGCTCGCGTGTGTCGAGGCCGTGCTTGAAGAAATTGGCACGGGTGCCGTCCGACCGAAGCCGATCAACATGGCGCTGGACTTCCTCCGCGGCGGACTGCTGGTGGAGACGTTCGCGGAAGCTTCGCTTGTCCGGATCGGCAAGCGGATCGTCAACGCGAGCGCACTGTGCTGGCAGGAGGATCGCGCCAGACCTATCGCGACGGCGCGAATGCACATCGCGCTTCAGTCCAGGGCCTAGCTCGTCCACTCCGCACGAGGGTGGGCTTCGTCGAGGATTGAACCACGCACACCGCAGCACACTGAATTACCGTATCAGGCCTCTGGCGGCTGCCAGCCGTGGCGGCGCGGAGCGCCAGGAATGGTCGACCGGGCCTGCATGCCCTGCTTATCCTAGCTTTCATCGGGATTCTGGCGATCGTTCCGCCTCGACCCGAAACGGAATCCAGCGACGGCCCGCTGATCTCGAATGTATTTTCAATCGGAAGACACTGACCTCAGGTGGGCTCGATTTCGATCCATCTTGATCGCCGCGGCTCGATTTTCGCACGTCACAAGTGGGGAGAAGGCGTCCGCGCCCGCGATGCGGGCGCGGCGGCGTTCACTCGGTGCCGTCCTTGATTCCACGCATTTCATGTCTCCTTCCAGAGGACCTTAAGCCACAGACCTTAGCCAGGCATGAAGGATATGTATATCCTGGAGTTCGCCGTGAGATTCTCCACTCGGTAGGCCTTCCGCTGCTCGTCTCCGGGTAGAACGGTGAACGTGCGGCTGTCGTTCCCCGAGATGGTGAGCTTCATCTCGCTCAGCAAGCTGTTGCGGATGTTTATCTCGATCTCGTCCCAATGTTTGAGGAGGGTGACTTCGAAACAGTCAGGCTGGCGGATCGCCTCGTCGCCCGTCGGTCGGGGTCCACTCTCCGCCTCCTCCTCGAACAGGCGCTGCCAGGCTCGAAACCTCGATCGAAACTCCCTTACCTGACCGGCTCGGATCTGCAGCTTCTTAGTGGCTGGACGATGACGCTCGCCTCCCTTGAGGTTGGTGCCTTCGTCTAGCATTTCGTCGTCGGCGATCCGCCTCCAGCTACCATTTTCCTCCACGACCGAATTGGTGATGGTTGGATAGATGTACATCGAGGGGCCGTCGCCCGGGTAAATGTCCGGGGTGATGTCCACCTGCAGTAGATGCTGCGCCTCCTCAGAAGAAAGATAATTGCCCACGTAGTATTGGCGGCTGACGTCGAGCTGGACGAACTCCCGTTCGACGTCGTGCGCCACGACGTCGATGTTGGTGACGCTCTGGCGGCAGTCGGAACTGATCTTCCTCAGCTCATCCCGAAGATAGGCCACCTCCCCGCTGCGCAGCTTCTTCGCGCTGAACAGCAGTTCGATCTTGTCGTCGAGATTTCGGTTGAGGTCGGTCTCTCGGCGCTGAACGAGGATGATGATGAAGCCGAGCAGAGAGAAGAAGACCAGATCTTCGATCAACGAGCCTGATGCCCTGCAGGATCACCATCTGAAAGCTCTCGTCGGCGGGGGTGGCCCACCAGGCTGCCGATGCCAGGAGGACGAGCGTGACGACCAGAACCGCGAAGCATGCCAAGACTACGCGATATTCTCCCGCCAGCGTCTCGAGCTTCGGCCCGCCGTTCCGAGCCGAATAGCGGTAGATGGCGAAGGCTCCCCCGAGGAAGGCGAGCAGAGCAAGAAGGAGCAGGACGAAGGTCCAGCCCCGATCTGTCGGCCAGCTGATCCAGCTCACATTGCGAGGCGATGTCCCATTCATCGGCGTGAACTAGCACGACATGCGGATTCCCGCATCCCGTCGCCCTCCGCATAATTGTGCCTTGCTGAGCGACGCGGCCGGCTCCTCCGCACGCGACGAACCCGCTGGTTGGTCCACTGCAGGATGGGCCCGCTGAGGGATGACCTCGCTCTCTCTGCCACGGGTGGACGGGCGGCGCCCGAAACCTCCTCTGAGAGCTTGATCGAAGGCGGTAGGCCATGTCGTGCGAGATCGAGAGGAGGCGTGACCTACCGGACCGCGCGTATGCTCGGGACGTCGACCTCGTCCGCTTCCGACGGGAACCAAACGCGCCGCTTACGACGCTTTCGCGTAGCGCTCCGTCCAGGTCATCTGCCTGAAGATCGGCCGGCCGTGGCCGTGGTAGACAGCAGACGCGTGCCATTTGAGTTCATCGTCGAGTTCGTCGGGCCCGATCTCGCGGCACCATCGGCGGCGGGCGCCATCCCACCGATATCCCCGAGTCTTGAGCGCGTCCTTGGCGCTGAACGGCGCATCCACCGCTTCGATCATCCAGCTTGGTCGTGCCGCCGAGTGGATTAGCCTGTGCAGCACGGTCTCGCCGGATGCCAGAGTGTGGTCCAGCAGGTGGAGGAGCGCGGTGACGTCCACGTCGGCGCGATGGGCGTCGTAGAACCAGCCGCATTGGCTCGCGAGGTGGGAAAGGGACCGCCCTTCGAAGCCGAGCGCGGGCCAGTCTAGATCGCGCATCGAGCACATCCAGCGTCCGCCCGCCGCGTCCGGAAGGCGCCGTTCGACGAACGGCCTGTCGAACGCCGCGTTGTGCGCCACTACCATGTCGGAAGTGGCGATAAGGCAGGCCGCCTCGCCATCGCTTATGCACCGCCCCTTCAGGATGCCGTCGGTCAGGCCAGTCAGCTCGATCACCTTCCGGGAGAGAGAAGTCCCGGGATCCTCGCGCCAGCTGCGCGACCGTCCGGTTTCAAGGATGCGACCGTGCCCATCGAACCAGAAGCGCTGGAGCGCAAGTTCGATGACCTGGTCTGTGGCAAAGTCGAGACCGGTCGTTTCGACGTCGAGCGCGCATCCGACGAGGGTCCCGGGCTGCCGCGCGGCAGGATCGACGCGGTTCATCGGCCGCATCCGCCGCAGCAGCCTGACGTTTCCGTCGGATGCTGTGGACGGCGGGGCCGGTAGCGCGAACCGCTCGTCGGCCTGGGGGGTCACGCCGCGAACCGCTGCTCGATGCGGACGTCGAGGCCCTCCGCCAGAGGAGAGTCGGGATCGAGCTCGATCAGCTGAAGCATGTCCGCCATCGCGTCGGACACCATCGCCGCGACAAGCGGGTTCACCGCGTCGAAGCCCGCCCGGATCTTGGCCAGGGCTGCCGTGCGCCCGCCCACCTGAGCGCGCAGGCGATTCAGGAACTCCTCCTCGCAACGGCCAACGCTGGCGTGGAAGGCCTGCAGCGTGCCCGGCGCGGCCTCGTCCACGATGGTGGCCGTGAACAGGCGGCGGGACCCGCCGGCCGCGCCCTCGCCTCCGCGGGCCGATGCCTCGCCCGACGCTTGGCTCGCGGCGATCGCGTCCTCGCGGAGATGCACCGCGGTCCTGCCGTCCCTGTCCTCGCCCTCATCATTGCTGTCACCGTCGCTGTCGAGAAGATCGTCGAGATCCTGCGGCTTGGCGTCCAGGCGAGCGAGAGCAGGATCGCTCGTTCGAAATGGGAACGCTCCATGCACGCCTCGATCGCCGCGCGACCTCCGAACACCGCTCGCGGCGCCAGCAGCCAAGCCACAGGATCGTGGCCGATCGCCTCGCGGTTGAAGCGCGCGCCCGTCTCCGCGGCGACTATCGCGACGCGCTGGAGGCGCCGGAACGACGTGACGACGAAGCCATCGCCTTCGTGATCGTCGGCAAGGGGGTCGTCGAAGACCGTCGCGCCATGCGGGAGGGTCACTCCGGCGGCGCACGCCGGCGAATTGATTGTGCGAAACTGCTGCGCGTTGAAAAGGCTGCCCATTCTGACCTCCTCGTGAGATGGCACCCGGTCGGTCGGCACTCAGCCGAATGGTCCCGGCTCCATCGGTCGGGCGGGGGATCCCGTCCGGCGCCCATCCTGTTGGCCGCAGCGACTACATAGCGCGACCTGCACGGTATATCAACATCCATTGATGCGTTGATATGCCTTTTGATGGTTAACGCCATCCGATTAAAAACTGCGATGGACATGATCGGCCGCCGCCCTATCTTTCGACCCATGGAAATCTCATCGGCCATCGCAGTCCTCGGAGCCTTGTCGCAAGCTACGCGCCTTCAGACGTTCCGACTTCTTGCTGGTTTCGGCCCCGAGGGCTTGCCGGTCGGAGAGATCGCCTGTCGACTGGGCGTGCCACAGAACCTGATGTCGACGCACCTGAGAATCCTTGCTCACGCCGGGCTGCTCTCCTCGCGCCGCGACGGCAAATCTATCATCTACCGCGCGGACCTGAGCGTCTGGGACTCCTTGGCCGAATACATCAAGGAGCCCCTCGCTTCGGAAGGAAGCGAGCCGCCGGCCCGTGAACCACAGCTGGGAGTGCTCGGACATTGAATTAGCAGGCCGCCCCGTGAGGACGGCAACTGGACGGAGCATCCGCCTGGACGCGACCTACGCCTCGTCGGCTCGGCGCAGATTCGTGCGGAAGGCGGGTGCGCAATGTGCTGTGCGTCTTTCTCGCGGAACCGATGGCGCGCGCTGCCATCGAAGCAGGACCGTTGGTGCCCTGCTGTTCAAGTCGTCGCGGGTCTGCGACGCGAGCCCTCTGTGAAAAAGTCGAGATGCCGTCGGTTTCATGAAGTGCATGAGGCCGCGCAGGATTTTGGGCGCACCGAACGCCGCTGCTCGTCAGACCCCAGGCGACCGGTGCGTTAGGGACTCAATGCAAAGCCGGTCACGTGCAGGGTGCCTTCCTCGCCTCGGATGCCCGTCACCCTGATCGATCGGCTAACGAAGCGCTCGATTCCGGCTGTCGCCAGCAACGTCCATTTGCGGCCGTCGTTCAGATGCAGCACCAGATCACTCCCGATCGCTTCGAGCGTCCCGGTAAATTCGTGACGTGTTCCCAGCGGCATATCAACCTTGTCCTCTCTATTCGGTCTAACGCCGAGGTGCTTAAAAGCCTTGCTGTCCCAGACCGGCCTCGGTCCAGCACTATCGCTTCCCACCGTCTCACCGCGCGCCAGTCGGCGCGCCAGCAGCCGGTCGCGCGCCAGCCCGACGCCCTCCTCGGGTATCGCGTAGATGATGTCGCGCGACATGATCTTCTCGCAGCGTATCTCGCCGTGCAGCCGACGATGGGCCTGCGCCTCGACCTGACGGAACAGCGCATCGAGGTCGTCGCGGCTCACGTCGAGCAGCTCGTCATAGCGGGCCAGCACGCTATCGATATCGGCGGTGGTGTAGCCGACGCGGTCCTGCGGCGCCGGATCGGCGGTCCCGTGGGTATTGCGCGAGACCGTCTTCACCCGGTGCGGATAGCTGTGTCGGGTCGCGTTGTTGAACGCCCAGCCGATCGCGACGAGGATCACCGAGTTGAGCGCGATCGGCACCAACGCGAACGACCAGCCCGCGGCCGCGATGGCGGGACCGCCGAGCACTGCAGTGAGCGCTGCGGCGCCGCCGGGCGGATGGAGGCAGCGGGTCAGGCTCATCACACCGATCGCAGCCGCGACGGCGAACGCGCCGGCATAGGTCGGATCGGGAATGAGCATGGCGCAGGCGATCCCGGCGAGCGCCGATAGCGTGTTGCCGCCGATGATCGACCAGGGCTGGGCCAGCGGGCTTGCCGGCACCGCGAAAAGCAAAACGGACGATACACCCATCGGCGCCACCAAAGCCGGCAAGCTGCCGCCCTCCCCCAGCCAGAGGCGGCAGATCAGGCTGGTGATGGC
>CAXTTS010000012.1:0-2384 GCA_964247265.1 uncultured Sphingomonadaceae bacterium | reverse complement strand
AGACCGCACAGCGCGCCCAGCGAGGCGCGGATCCACCCGAAAGCAGCACTACGGGGCGCTCCGGATGCTCGGCCAAGAAGAACTCTCCTGCCGGCGGCGCCACCTTGAGCATGGTGCCGGCCGTCACCTGATCGTGCAGCCAGTTGGAGGCGACGCCGTGCGGCTCGCGCTTGACGGAGATGCGGCAGGTCGCTCCATTCGCCTTGCCCGAGATGCTGTAGTTGCGCTTGAGCGGCGGGTGGCCAGGTATTTCCAGCCAGAACGTCAGATATTGGCCGGGTTTGTGCGCGACGACGGGCCGGCCGTCGGTCGGGCGGAGCATGAACGAGGTGATGATCGCGCTTTCTGGGCGCACCTCCTCGACGACGAACGTGCGCCATCCGGACCAGCCACCTTCGGCGGAGGCGAGATCATGGTAGATGCGATCTTCGCGCGCCATCAGGATGTGGGCGAGGAACCAGTAGGCCTCGCCCCAGGCATCAAGTATCTCAGGCGTGGCGGTATCGCCGAGCACCGCCTTGATCGCGCCGAGTAGCGCGTCGGCGACGTAAGGATAGTGTTCGGGCAGGATCTGCAGCCCGACATGCTTCTGCGCGATCCGCTCGACCGCCGGCGCCAGTGCGCCGAGATTGTCGATGTTGCGGCCGTAGGCGAGAATGGCGGCGGTAAGCGCCTTCGACTGCGATCCCGTCTCGCCGTGGTGCGACTGGTTGAACAGGTCGCGGATCATTGGGTTCTCGAACATGCGGGCATACATGGTTCGGACGATCTCCAGCCCATGCGCTTCGAGGGCGGGAACGGTGGCTTTTACGAGCGCGATCGTCTGCTCGCTCAGTGGCTGCGACATCGTGAGTTCCTTGCTGACGCTGATTGATGAGGACGGGAGGGGTCAGAGACCCGGCGGCGCGCTGTAGAAATCGACCTGCATCCGCATCGCCCCCAGGGGTTCGACAAAATGGGGCTGGTCCGGAAGGATAAGGCCTGGCACGCCGGGCGTGATGATCGTCTCCGAGGGCGGATCGAGATAGGTGAGCTTCAACCTGCCCTCCAGCACCCGGAGGACGCCCCAGACGCCGACCTTGGTGCGGTGTTCCCGTCGCAGAGCGGCGGGGAGCGACGCCTCGTCGAACACAGGCGTCGAGCGATAGGGCTGCCGCATCACGCGGCCGCTCGAATGTCGTTCGCGCGCGGCGGATAAGGTGCTGTATGCGCCGGCTCGGAGGCAAGACCGGCGAGCTGGCTGGCGAAGCCATGGTTCACGTCGCGGTGGTGGGCCTCGTCGGCACGGACGACCAGGACGACGTCGCGCAGCGTCGCATTGTCTGGCAGCTTCCGATACTGCCTGGCGATGGCCGGCGCGGGAATGTTCGGGGAGCGGCCCTCGTCGATCTCGGTCAGATAGAAAGAATAGCTGATCACCGCCTCCTCCTCGAAATATCCGACGACGCGGTGCGCGGTGCGGGCCGAGATCAGGTAGAGGAGGAAGAAGCCTACGTAGAACACCCACTGGACACCAAGGATCACGAGGCGCTCGAACTGGTTGGGCTGGGCCACCTTGATGAACGTCATCAGGTGCATCCGCTCATTCTCGGCCTCTTCCATCAGCGTCCGGATCCAGCCGTCGTCGCCTACCATTCGGCGAAGGCATTTGAGGTGGGTAATGGTGGCACCGACCATGCCGGGCACTGCCGCGACAGTCTCTAGCACGATCGCGCGGTGGCCATATCGCTTAGCGAAGAACGTATCGGCGCAGAAGCGCAGCACCTTCGTAAAGCCAAGGGCGAAATGGTCGGAGAAGCCACGCGGTTGATGGTGGACCGCAGGCTCGATCTGCTTCTCGTCCAGTAGCGCGCGTTCGTCCGGTTGCAGGACCTTGTTGACCATGACCTATCCTTCGACGGTTTGAGCGATCCGCGGCACGGGGCCCGCGGGCGGTCGGAAAAACAAAGCGAGCTGAAGGCTCTCGGCGATGCGGGCAGCCTTCGCCTGAAGGGCGGCGGCGGCGGCTGGCGGCAAAATCTCGGCGGTGACCTGCTGCCAGAGCCCGAGCCAGCGCTGGAACAGGGCCGGCGTGATCCGGCTCTTGTGCAAAGCGTGCGCCGCCACCGGATTGCTCTTGTAGTGGCCGCTCGTCAGCATCTCCGATCGCCGTCACCATCGAGGCGGCGGAAGGCGCCTTCGTCAACGCGGACCTCAATCAGTTCGAAACTGCGGTGCTGAACTTGGTGATCAACGCCCGCGATGCGATGCCCGCCGGCGGCAAGATCATGATCACCACCCAGGTGGTGAACGGACTGCCGCCGGTTCGTGGACATGGTGCGTGCAAGGGTGATTTCGTCGCCGTCCGTGTGGCGGACGAGGGAAACGGCATCGCGCCCGAGACG
>CAXTTS010000011.1:0-32374 GCA_964247265.1 uncultured Sphingomonadaceae bacterium | reverse complement strand
GATCGAGCGGCCATCCTCGCCGGCCACGATCGCGCGGACGTGGCCGTTGCCGACGACATCGGCCTTGACGATCCGCACCGGCCCGGCGGCCACGCGCGGCGCCGGCCAGCCCGCCCCATAGGGGCCGCCCGCCTCCAGCGCGTCGATCAGCGCGGCGCTGACGCCGCCCGGCGCCAGCACCGCATCGAGCAGCAAGGCGCGATCGTCGCGCGCGCGGGCAACGTCCGCCGCCAGCCGATCGTCGAGGAAGGCGGCGAGCGCATCGACCTGGCCCGCCGCCACGGTCAACCCCGCCGCCATCGCATGGCCGCCGCCCGCGACCAGCAGCCCCATGTCCCTGGCCGCCAGCACCGCCGCGCCGAGATCGACCCCGCCGATCGAGCGGCCCGAGCCCTTGCCGACGCCCTGTTCGTCCAGCGCGATCACGATCGCCGGGCGGCCGAGCTTCTCCTTCAGGCGCCCGGCGACGATGCCGATCACGCCCGGATGCCAGCCCTGCCCGGAGACGATCGCCACTGCGCGATTGCCCTGGCCGAGCGCGGCCGCATGCGCCGCCTCGCTGACCGCCGTCTCGATCGCGCGGCGTTCCTCGTTCAGCCGGTCGAGTTCGAGCGCGATGTCGCGTGCCTCCTCGGGATCCTCGGTGGTGAGCAGGCGCACGCCGAGATCGGACTTGCCGACGCGGCCACCGGCATTGATCCGCGGGCCGAGCGCGAAGCCGAGATCGGTGCAGGTGGGCGGGCGCACCAGTCGCGCCGCCTCGCACAATGCCGCCAGCCCGACGTTGCGGCGGGCGGCCATCACCTTCAGCCCCTGCGCGACGAAGGCGCGGTTGAGCCCCCGCAGCGAGGCGACATCGGCGACCGTGCCGAGCGCGACGAGATCAAGCAGATCGATCAGCCGCGGTTCCGGCCGGGTGGCGAACCAGCCCTCCCGCCGGAGCAGGCGCAGCAGCGCCGCGCCGAGCAGGAAGGCGACGCCCACGGCGGCGAGGTGGCCGTGCGCCGCGCCCGCATCCTCGTCCAGCCGGTTGGGATTCACCAGCGCGTGCGCGTGGGGCAGAGCGGTGGCACACTGGTGGTGATCGACGACGATCACGTCCACCCCGGCATCGCGCGCCATCGCGAGCGCCTCGAACGCCTGCGCGCCGCAATCCACCGTAACGATCAGCGTGGCGCCGCCCGCCGCGATCCGCACCAGCGCCTCGCCGCTGGGGCCATAGCCTTCCATCAGCCGATCGGGGATATAGGCCTGCGGATTGCCGCCGAGCGCGCGCAGCAGGCGGACCAGCAAGGCGGCGGAGGTGGCGCCATCGACGTCGTAATCGCCGAAGATGGTGATCGCCTCGCCCGCGCGTACGGCGGCGGCGAGGCGTGCGGCGGCGCGATCCATGTCGCGGAAGATCGAGGGATCGGGCATGAAGGCGCGGATGGTGGGCGCGCGATGATCCTCGATCGCATCGCGCGGGCAGCCCCGCGCCAGCAGCAGCCCGGCCACCAGATCGTCCGGCCGGAACCCCGCATCGCGCCCGTCCGTACCCGCGCCGCGCCAGCGCCACGGCTGGCCGAGGATCGAGTGGGAGACGTTGAGAACCATGTTCATGCGGCCGCGTTAGCCGATCCGGCGCGGGGGAGAAACCTGAACGATTTGAAGGGACATTCCAACGAAAGCCATGAAAGCCACGCTATGAGGGGGTGAAATGCGGCTGCGGCGATGCGGATGGTGCGATTGGTGCGGAGGCTGGCCGGGCGCGTGGCAAAGGGCATGGTGCGCGTGTGGCATGGATGGCGGGCTGTAGGACAGATGCCGCACCAGATCATGGCGGGGACCGGTTGATGGCGATCGCCTTCCGGAGACACGAGATTGCCGAAAGGTCTGAGCGGATCGCTGCATAAATCGACAAGAATAAATAAGCGTCTTGTCTTTGGCGTTCTCGTCAGGCAAGTCCTGTGATGCGTCGCTTAACCATGATCTCGCGGGAGGGAGCTATGGCGACATTGCAGCTGATCCAGGATGATGCCGATCTGATCGCCTCCGGTCGGGCAAGGCACCGGTCCGATCTGGAAACGACACGCTATCTCTGTGCCGCCGTCTATACAGATGCCGCCCTGCGGCGCGCGGTGATCGCGCGGAGCCGGCCGACATTATGCGCCCATGCGCCCGAACTCGGCATCGACGTCGGCGTGGTGGAGGAACATGCGCGGCGGGCCTCGCGCAAGAAGGCGGTTCGCGATCTGTTACTGCTGCTGCCGGCCGCAGCTTTGCTCTACGTCGCGATCGTCGCGATCGCGGCGGAAGATCCGGCCGGGGCGCCGATCGGGCTGGCCATGCTCTGCTGGCTCGCGGCGACGATCGTGGTGGCGGTGGATTTGTTCTCTACGAACCGCATCCTGCATCGCGAACTGGATCGCGACGCGTTCGCGCAAGAATTTGCCGGCGGGCTGCCGAACGAGGGCAATGTCATCGTCTATTCGGGTTTCTCGCCGTTCGTCGGATCGGGGTGGAACATGGGTGGCTGGTCGTTCGCGATCGATCTGTCCCGCGGCAAGCCGGGCCTCGTCGCCAACATGCCGCAGCCGTTCGAGCTGAAGGACCTGTACGCGCATCTGGCCGGTGCATTTCGCGCCCTGCATCTGCCCGGCGTGCGCATCACGCGCAAATTGTTCGTCAGCGGACGGTCGGTGCGGCGTGAACCCGATCTGTTGCCGGATATATATGAGCAGCCGGCCACGTTCGTCGACGATGCCGCGCTCCAGGCCTATTCGGAGAACAAGTCGCAATGCGTGCGGCACTATTTGAACATCGTCTCTTCCGACTGGGACGGGGAGCTGGTGGTGTCGCTGTTCGTCAGAGTCACCCGCCTGTCGTCCAAGATGTTCGTCGAGTTCAACGCCCTGCTGCTGCCGCCGCTGAAGGAGCGGTTCTACGAACTGGATCGGCATGGGCCGGATTCCGGTTTCGCCGAGGCGATCCAGACCATCATCGCCGCCGCCATCCGCGCGCCGTTCCAGGCGATCTACGCGCCGTTCGCGTTCTGGGGACGCGTGCAGGAGCGGATGGGCAAATATCGCAAGCTGAGCCAGGAGAAAGACCTCGCCCGCAAGGACCGACTGTTCGATTATGGCGCGCGGAAAAGCATTCGCGAACAGGCGACCGGCACCGATTGGCGGGTGTATTTCCAAAAGCTTGACAAGGAGATGCACAGCAAGATCCTGCAACAGCATCTGCTCGACACGCTGGTCGACTATCTCGACGAGCGCGGCGTGGATACGTCGGACATCAAGGAGCGGGTGACGCAGATCCTGAACAACGGCGTCATCGTGTCGGGCGGATCGATCAACGCCGAGGGCATGGCGGTGGGCGACGGGGCGGTGGCCAACGTGACGAATGCGGCCCGCAAGGCGCGCGCCAAGGTGCCGGCATGAGCAACCAGCCATCCGGCAACTCGGGCGTCCAGGTGACGGGCGGAACGGTGAACGTCCAGGCGATGGCGGTGGGCGATCATGCGCGGGCGACTGTGAACAATGCCGCTGGCGCGTTGCAGGCAGCGGGCCATGACGATGTCGCGGCAAGGCTGGCCGCCGTGCTCGATGCGCTGGAGCGTCACGGCGCCGCGCTGCCCAATGCGAAGGAGGCGAGCGAACTCGTGGAGGAGATCGCCACGGAGGTCGCGAAGAAGGAGCCCAAGGCGACCAGAGTGAGAAGCTTCCTGGCCAGCCTCGCCGATCAGGTGAAGTCGGTCTCGACGATCGCAACGGCTGTCACCGGTTTGGCCGGGGCGGTTTGGCCGATGCTGTCCTAGCGCGATCGAGCCGTCGCGCGACGGGGCGCGGCTATCCGTGCGCGGGTGCGCTCGCCTGCCGGCGCGGTCGGTTGGAACGGCCGGCCGCCGCCCCATATAGCGCGCCGCGGCGTTCCGAGCCGTCCCTTCGCCAGAAAGATCCCATGTCCAGCCAAGCCAATGCCTTTGCCGCTTTTTCCCACGACACGCCGCTGGCGCCGTTCAGCTTCACCCGGCGCGATCCGGGACCGAAGGATGTCGCGATCGACATCCGTTATTGCGGCGTGTGCCATTCGGACCTGCACACCGTGCGCGGCGAGTGGGGCGAGACGACCTATCCGTGCGTGCCGGGGCATGAGATCGTCGGCGTGGTGTGGGCGGTCGGCGCGGAGGTGACGAAGTTCAGGGCGGGCGATCTCGCCGGGGTCGGCTGCATGGTCGGCAGCTGCGGCCATTGCCCTTCGTGCAACGAGGGCGAGGAGCAATATTGCGAGACGACCGGCTTCGTCGGCACCTATGGCGCACCGGATGCAGTGCTGGGCGGTGTCACCTATGGCGGCTATTCCGATCATATCGTGGTGGACGAGGGCTTCGTGCTGAAGATCGGCCATGACGCGGCGGACCTCGCGGCGGTGGCGCCTCTGCTCTGCGCCGGGATCACCACCTATTCGCCGCTGAAGCACTGGCAGGCGGGGCCGGGCAAGAAGGTGGGCGTGGTTGGCCTGGGTGGCCTCGGCCATATGGGCGTGAAGATCGCGCGGGCGATGGGCGCGCATGTGGTGGCGTTCACCACGTCGCCGGACAAGCGCGACGACGCGCTGCGGCTGGGCGCGCATGAGGTGGTCGTCTCGCGCGATGCGGAGGAGATGAAGGCGCAGGCCGGCAGCTTCGACTTCATCCTGAACACGGTGGCGGCGCCGCACGATCTGGATGCGTTCATGGTGCTGCTGAAGCGCGACGGGACGATGACGCTGGTGGGCGTGCCGGCATCGCCGCACCCCTCGCCCGCGGTCGGCAATCTGGTGTTCCGCCGGCGGGCGCTCGCCGGATCGCTGATCGGCGGGATCGCCGAGACGCAGGAGATGCTCGATTTCTGCCACGAGCACGGGTTGACCGCCGATATCGAGATGATCCCGATGGACGGCATCGACGCGGCGTTCGACCGGATGGTGAAGAGCGACGTGAAGTATCGCTTCGTCATCGATATGCAGACGCTGCCACAGGCGGCGTGACCGGCCGACCGGGCGGGCCGTGGCGGCCCGCTCAGTCGTTTGGGAAGACCACCGCGCGGAACTGGCCGGTGGCGGAGACGATGCCATATTCCACCTCGTTCGGCTGATCGGAGAGATTGCCCGGGCCGTAGATCAGGCGGATGAAGGCGGAGAGGCCGGCATTGGCGGCGAGATAGGTCTCGATCGCGCGCCACAGCTTGCCGTTGGTCGATATGGCGCGGTTCAGGCGCGCGGCCTGGCGGAAGTAATTGGGGCCGCCCTCTCGCCCGCCCTGCGCGTGGCTCCACGCATGGCCCTTGTCCAGCCCGTCGCCGGCACGGGGATAGCCGGCATGATAGGCGTTGTCGCGCGTACCCGCCGCGGTCGCCTGGCTGACGCCCCAGACGACCACCGCGCGATCTTCCGTCATGTCGAACAGGAAGTTGGCGCTGCCATCGCTGAAGGTGACGAAGCGCGCGCTCTGATGGCCCTGCCCGCGATGCTGGGTGGCGGCGTGATCGAGGACGGCGGTGATGAAGGCGGTGCCGTCGCCGCTCGCGCGAAACGCATCCATCGCGGCGGCATAAGCGGAAAGGCCGCTGCGGATTTCCGGATTGCTGCCCAACTCGCGATCGATGATCGCCTCGATCGGTACGCCGGACCAGCCCTGCGGCGCCTGAGTCGCCATCATCCTCTCCCAAGGCGCGCGGCGGAGGGGCCGCGTGCCGGGAGAGTGCCGCACTGCGCGGGCGCTGGCAATCAGCCGATCTTGTGTTCGCCCTTGACCCAGCGGACGGTGCCGGAACTGGCGCGCATCACCACGCTTTCGGTGGTCATGCACTTCTTGCGGCGCTTGACTCCGGCGAGGAGCGAGCCATCCGTCACGCCGGTGGCGGCGAAGATGGCGTCGCCCTTCACCAGATCCTCCAGCTGATAGATGCGGTCGAGGTCGGTGACGCCCCATTTGGCGGCGCGGCCGCGCTCGTCATCGTTGCGGAACAGCAATTTGCCCTGGAACTGGCCGCCGACGCAGGCGAGCGCCGCCGCCGCCAGCACGCCTTCCGGCGCGCCGCCCGAACCCATGTAGATATCGATCGTGGTATCGGGATCGGTGACGGCGATGACGCCGGCGACGTCGCCGTCCGGGATCAGCATGATGCCGCAGCCGGTGGCGCGCAGTTCGGCGATCAGCGCCTCGTGGCGCGGGCGATCGAGCACGCAGGCGATGATCTCGTCCGGCTTCACGCCCTTGGCGGCGGCGATGGCGGTGATGTTCTCGGTCGGCGTCTTGTCCAGCCCGACGAGGCCGCGCTCATAGCCCGGCCCGATGGCAAGCTTTTCCATATAGACGTCGGGCGCGTTGAGCAGACCGCCTTCCTCCGCGATGGCCAGCACGGCCAGCGCGTTGGGCCATGCCTTGGCGGTGAGGGTGGTGCCCTCCAGCGGATCGAGCGCGATATCGATCTTCGGCCCGGTGCCGATCGCGTTGCCGACCTTTTCGCCGATATAGAGCATCGGCGCCTCGTCGCGCTCGCCCTCGCCGATCACGACGGTGCCGTCGAATTCCAGTTCGTTGAAGGCGATTCGCATGGCCTCGACCGCGGCGGCATCGGCCGCCTTCTCGTCGCCCCGGCCGACGAGCTTCGACGCAGCGATCGCCGCCGCCTCGGTGACGCGCACCATTTCGAGAACCAGAACGCGATCGAGCGCCTTGCTTGCCGTGACCATCATCTACCCCTTGATCGATTTGCCATTGCGATAAGCGAGGCCTGTTACATTGTCGATAACAGCCCGGAACTACCGCGTTCAGATATCGAGGATGTGCATCAGCATCGGCCTGGCCGTGATGCTCTGCGATCCATCCAGCCGGTCGAGCGCGTCGGCGACGCAGCGTTCCGGGCAGACATGGGTGACGAGCGCCAGCAGCACGCTGCCGTCGGGCATCGCGCCGCGCTGGATCATGCTTTCGATCGAGACGTTGGCGTCGCGCATCGCCGCGGTGATCTCCGCCAGCACGCCGGGGCGATCGGCGACGATGAAGCGCAGGTAGAAGCGGCCGCGCCGTTCCCCCGCCGGCGCCGGGCCGGGGCGGGCGAGGCTGGCGACCGGCATGGCGAAGGCCGGGCCATATTCGCCGCGCGCGATGTCGATCAGGTCGGCCACCACGGCGGACGCGGTGGGGCCTTCGCCGGCGCCGCGCCCTTCGAAGAACAGGCGGCCGACGAAATTGCCCTCTGCCACCACCGCGTTGAGCGAGCCGGCGACATGCGCCAGCGGGTGATCGAGCGGCACCAGGCACGGGTGGACGCGCTGGAACAGCCCCTTGCTGCTCTCCTCCGCCAGGCCGACCAGCCGCACGCGATAGCCCATCGCGGCGGCCTCGGCGATGTCGGCGGCGATGATGTGGCGGATGCCGGTGATCGCGACCGAACCGAAATCCAGTTCGGTGCCGAAGGCGAGGGTGGCGAGGATCGCCAGCTTGTGCGCGGCATCGACGCCATCGATGTCGAAGCTGGGATCGGCCTCCGCATAGCCCAGCGCCTGCGCCTCGCCGAGCACCTCGGCAAAGTCGCGGCCTTCCTTCTCCATCGTCGTCAGGATGTAATTGCAGGTGCCGTTGAGGATGCCGTAGACATGGCCGATCACATTGGCGGCCGCCCCTTCGCGCAGGCCCTTGATGACCGGGATGCCGCCCGCGACCGCCGCCTCATATTTCAGCGCGGTGCCGGTCGCCTCGGCCGCGGCGGCGAGTTCGATGCCATGATGCGCGATCATCGCCTTGTTGGCGGTGACGAACGCCTTCTTCGCGGCCAGCGTGGCGCGGGCGAGGGTGAGGGCGGGGCCATCGGCGCCGCCGATCAGTTCGACCACCACGTCGATATCGTCGCGCGCGAACAAGGCGGCGGCATCGTCGACCCATTCGAACCGAGCCAGATCCAGCCCGCGATCGCGCGTGCGATCGCGCGCGGATACCGCGACGATCTCGATCGCGCGACCGGCGCGGCGCTCGATCAAGGCGGCGTTCGTATCGAGCAGTTTCACCACGCCGCCACCGACGGTGCCGAGCCCGGCGAGTGCGATCCGCAACGGTTGCGTCATGTCAGATACCCCATGTCACGCATCACCTGCCGCTCACGCGCACCAGTGGATGTCGATCGCCTGTTCCGCATCGGCCAGCACGCGGCCGACGGGCACGGTGGACAGCGGCCCGTCCTTGATCGCGCGCTCCAGCACCTTGCGCTTGTCCTTGCCCTTGAGCGCGATCATTATCGCGCGGGCCGAGAGGATCGCGGCGCGGGTGAGGGTGACGCGGGCGACCGGCGCCTCGGGCGGCAGCGGATCGGGCATCACGCCGATCGCGCGGCGCGCCTTGGGGGCGTTCAGCGCCTCGTCCAGATCGGGACCGGGCAGGATCGAGGCGGTGTGCCCGTCGCCGCCGACGCCAAGCCAGACGAGATCGGGCGGCCAGTGAAGATCCTGCAACCGCGCATCGGCCGCCTTGCCGGCCATCTTGTAATCCTTGTTGTCCGCCGCCGAGATCGGCAGCACGCGCGCGCCGAGCGGCAGGAACACCTTGGCGATCATCGCCACGTTGCTGAGCGGATCGGTGACGGGCACCAGTCGATCGTCGCCCGGGATGATCGTGACGTTCTTCCACTTCAGCTTCTTCTTCGCCAGCAGGTCGAAGATCGGCGCGGGCGTGGAACCGCCCGGAAAGGCGACGAGCGCCTGGCCGCGCGCATCGAGCGCGCTTTCTATGATGAAGGCGACATCGCCGGCGACGGCCTCGGCGAACTCCGCCGCGTCCTCATAGTCCCACCATTCGGCTTCGATCATCATGCTCTCCGTCGCGGCCACGTCCGGGTCCGCCAAAGCCCGTGTCGCTACAGCCTCGCGAAGCGGTCGTCACCCCTTTGTGGCAGGATCAGCCGGCCGGCACGTCGCCGCGCGGCAGGCGGCGGGCGAGCACCGGCCACAGCAGGTTGATCGCCAGCCCGCCCAGCACGAGGCCGGCCGCGGCCAGCGTCCACGATTGCAGCGGCTCGCCGAGCCAGAGGGTAGAGGCGCCCATGCCGAAGATCGGGACCAGCAGCGACAGTGGCGTGATCGTGGCGGCGGGATGGCGGGAGAGCAGCCACCCCCATGCCGCATAGCCGAACATGGTGTTGCCGACCGACTGCCACAGCACCGCGCCCCAGGTGATCGCATCGGCCCGCGCGATGCCGGCGCGAATGGCGGGCCAGCCTTCCAGCAGCAGCGCGGCGAGCAGCAGCGGCGGCGCCGAGAACAGGCTGGCCCAGACGACGAGGGCGAGCATGTTCACCCGGCCGGCGCCTCGCGTCACCTGATTGCCGCACGCCCAGCTGATCGCGGCCAGCACCACCAGCATAAGGCCGAGCGGCGTGGTGTGGGCATCGGCATGGGCCATGATGACGGCGATGCCGGCGGTGGCGAGCGCGAGGGCGAGCCACTGCACCGGTTTCACCTGCTCGCCGGTGGTGCGCATCGAGAGGAAGATGGTGAAGAACACCTGGCTCTGCACGACGAGCGAGGCGAGGCCGGGCGTGATCCGCCCGTTCATCGCGAAGAACAGCAGGCCGAACTGGCCGACGCCGATGAACAGCCCGTAGGTGGCGATCCTGCGCCACGTCACGGCCGGGCGCGGCACGAACAGCGCGAGCGGCAGGAAGGCAAAGGTGAACCGCGCGCCGGCGAAGAACAAGGGCGGCAGGTGATCGAGGCCGATGCGGATGACGACGAAATTGGTGCCCCACACCGCCACGACGGCCAGCGCCAGCAACAGGTGCCGCCACGGCAGGCCGTCGCTCATCGACGGCGCCTTTGAGCGGTCCGCGATTTGTCACCGGCCATATATGCCCCTTCGTTGCGTGCGGTGCGTCAAGCCCCTGTGGCAGAGTAGAGCGCGGCGATGATGGTGCAACCGCGACATGGTCAAGGAACGGGGCGGGGCGGGTCGGCTGCGGCGGCCGCGGCGGCGGGCTTGGCCGGCGGATCGGGCTCGGTGCCGGGCAGGCATTGCGCGGGATTGTCGCGCGGGATCTGCCGGCAGTTGAAATAGACGTCCTCATGCCCCGCCTGCTTGCGGTAGAGGAAGGAGACTGTGCGCAGCACGGCCGGCGGCACCGGCAGGGCCGGCGGAATGCGCTCCGGCCTGGTCCAGCCCATCACCGTGCAGGTCGGCCGCGCCTTGCAGATGCCGAGCGCGACGATGCCGTAGCTGCCAGGGAAGGCGGCGGGATCGAGTTGCAGGCCGAACTCGCTTTTGCCTTCGTCCATCAGCCGCACGATCGCGCCTTTCAGCGCCGCGGTGGGCAGGCCGGGGATGAACAGCTCGTCGCGCGGCGGCGGCCCGGCATCGCCACCGGCGAGCAAAGGCGGCACGATCCCGCCGGGCAGCGGGCCGGCGACGGCGGGATCGGCGAGCCACGCGATCCGCGCGTCGAGCGGCTCCGGCCCCTGATAGGCGCGCGTAAAGGCATCCGGCCGCCCCCATCCGCCCTTCCAGCGGAAGAAGATGTGGGTGTGGACCATCGCGATCTTGTCCAGCGTGGCGCTCCAATACGGCACCACCCAGTCGGTATGATAATGGGTGGCGGTGCCTACGGGCTTGAACACGAAGCCGCCGAGCGCGCGCCCGGCAATCTCCCGCGCGCGCTGCCAGGCGATCGCGGACGGGCGGCGGGTGAGCGCGCCGTCGCAGGAGAAGGTGAACTGGCAGCCCGTCTTGCGTTCCGATCCCTGGAAGACGACGCCGCAGACCGACTTGGGATAGGCCGGGTGGCGCAGGCGATTGAGCACCACCTGCGCCACCGCCTGCTCGCCCACCGCATCGTCGCCGGCCTCGTACCACACGGCCGCACCCAGGCAGGTGAGCGCGCGTTCGCGTTCGGACGGTATGCCGGGGAAGACGAACGGGCGCGCGGCGGGGATCGGACCGGCCACGAAGGGCACGGCGGCGTTGATCGCGCGGGCATCGTCCGGCGAGACGTCGCGAACGATCAGCGGCTCCACCGGCGGCAGCGGTTCGGCGGGTAGGGCCGGCTTTGTCGCGGCGGCGTGGGTGCGATGCGGCCCGTCGGCTGTGCCTGCCGGGTGGAGGATGCCGATAGCGGCCACGGCGAGGGCGGCGATGCAGCCGAGCAGGATCAGCCAGGGCAGGAGGGTCGTCAGACGACGGGCCGTCACGGGACGTACCGGGCGGAGGGCGATCGCGGCCAACTGCTGGTAAAGCCTGACAAAGCCGGGCGGCAGCTAGCAGTTGCACCCGCATCGCGCAAGCAAGCCGGGCGGCGCTTCCTGGCCGACCACGCAGCCATTTCCGCCGTCGGGAGCAGGCGGCGACCGACGCTAGCCGACTTGCCGCAAAGCATACCGCAAATCGTAATCGAAGTGTCGCAATAGGCCGAGACTATTCGACTAAAGTCTAATGCGATCGACGGGATTTCGCCCGGAGCGGTGAAAGACAGGAAGCCGGTCGGGCGTGGCACGCCTGCTCGAACGAAGTGCGGCATACGAAAAAAAGCCCCGCCGAAGCGAGGCTTTTCGTCTTGGTATCGTCGAGTGGCTCAGCCCCAAGCAGCGCCGCCGAACAGCCAATCCCAGAAATTCACGCGGGCAGCCTGGTTCTTCGAAGCGTTGGCCGAACGACGGCCCTGGTTATTGATGTTCATAACGACCCTTCCTGTTGGGCCAGCTCGACATGCTGACAGGAAGGGCATTAACGCACCTGACTATGGTTAACAAGGTATAGTTAACAAGAAATGAAGATTCTTATGCTGCCTCCGTTCGCGCGCGCATCAAGTCAACCAGCGACCCGAGCGGGCCGGGCCGCCCGGTGAAGTAGCCCTGCACGTAATCGCAGTGCATCAGCTTGAGTTCGTTGAGCGTCGCGGCGGTCTCCACCCCCTCTGCCACCACCTTGCGGCCGAGCGAATGGGCCAGCTGGATGGTGGAATGGACCATGATCCGGTCGCTCTGCGATTTCTCCAGCATATTGATAAAGCTGCGGTCGATCTTGATCTCCCCTGCCGGGATCATTCGCAGATATTCGAGGGTCGAGAAGCCGGTGCCATAGTCGTCGATCGAAAGCTGCACGCCCAGGGCGGCGATGCTGCGGAGATTTTCGAGCGCCTTCTCCTGATCGACCATCGCCATCGTCTCGGTGACTTCGAGATACAGCAGCTCGGCCGGCAGGTGGTGGCGCGAGAGCACGTCCGCGATCATGGGGACCAGATAAGGCCGGTCGAGCAGGCGCGGCGAGAGGTTGACCGCCACGCTGAAGCCCGGCGCCGTGCGGTTGATCATCGCGGCCGCGCTCACCGCCGTATCGAGGACGTGGACGGTGAGCTTGTCGATCCGGCTGCTCCGCTCGGCCGCGGCGATGAACTGGATCGGCGGGATGTCGCCCTTGTCGGGATGGGTCCAGCGCGCCAGCGCCTCCACCCCGACGATCCGGCCGCTATCGAGCGCGATCTTCGGCTGATAGGCGACCCAGATCTCGCCATTGTCGATCGCCTGGTCGAGCCGGGCGAGCAGCGACATGCGCCATTCGGCATCCTCCAGCGCGGCGGGATCGTAGGTCATCCACCGCTGGCCTTCGCTCGCCGCCTTGTCGGCCGCAACGAGCGCGCTGGAGACACGCTGCATCACCGTGCGCGACCCGTCATTGTCCAGCCCGAAGCTGATCGAGAGATCGACGAGACGATCGGCGACGATCACCGGGCTACGGAACAAGGCGTGGAGCGCGCCGAGCTGATCGGACAGCCCCTCCGTATCGCTGCCGTCGTCCAGCCACAGGAAGATGCCGTCGTCCGAATGGTAGATGGTCGATCCGCCCGCGCCGAAGCTGAGCCGCTTGACGATCTGGCCGACCATGTCCCCTTCCGAATCGGGCGGCAGCGCGGTCAGCGCCTCGGCGAAGTTCAGGATGCGCGCCATGACGACGGTGTTGGTCGATACGATCTCGGCCTGGCGCAGCGCCTCCAGATTGGGCAGGCCGGATACCGGATTGGTCGTGCCGCGCTGCTGGTAGGATCGCTTGAAATTGACCCACAGGCGCGCGGCGGCGACGATCAGCAGCAAGGCGACGCCTGGCATGATCGTGCTGAAGACATGGAACCGCTCCAGCACCACCGGCGCGGACAGCAGGCCGACGAGACCGCCCGCCAGCACGCCCCGCGCGATCGGGCGATGCTGGCAGAACAGGAAGATCGCTGCGACGATGCCGGCAAAGGCGATCGTCCAGGGCCAGCCGAGCGCGAGCGGCTGGCCGGCGCGCAGCGTCTCGATCGCGGCGGCGTGGAAGAATATGCCGGGGACCAGCCCGTAGCCGGGGGCGTAATAACGCTGCGCCGACGCCGTGGTCTGGCCGATCAATATGTCCCTGCCGGCGACATCCGCCGGTCGCCAGCGATCCTGAAGGATGTCGGCCGCGCTGATGACCGGGATCGATCGCAGATCGATCGCATAGTCGATCGGGAACAGGTCGTCCGCCCCATCACCTTGGCCGCCGAGGGTGGCCGCGAGCGAGGGCAGGGGCTTGCCGTCGGTCGGCACCGCATAGGGCATGTACCAGACGTTGCCGCCGCGCTGCACCCAGATATTCGTGCTGACGACCGTGGCATGGCGCGCGAGTTCCGCCGGCGGACGAAAGTAGGTCGGCCTGCCGGTGACGCGATCGAGCGAAAAGCGGACGGGCAGGATGATGCGGCTGCCGACCGTCGCGACGGCCGTTTCGAGCGCACCCCCCTGCTTCGGCTGTCCGCGCGCGGAAAGATCGAGATCGATCTCGACGCGCCGTGCCCCGGCGGCGGTGATCCGGCGGAGCAGCTGGGCAACGCGATCGTGCGACCAGGGCGCGTCGCCGATCTCGGCCAGGCTGCGATCGTCGAGCGCGACCACGACGAGATCGCCGCCGGCCGAATGGCTGCGTATCTTGTCCCTGACCACCCGGACGCCGGTTTCGATCGGATCGAGCAGGGCGAAGGTGCCGAGGACGCAGGAGATACAGATCGCCGCCGCGAGAAGCCGCGCGTTCAGCCTGTTGGAACTGGTCCGGCTCGGGGGCGAATGGGCGGTCATAGGTCTTTGGTGCGCCAATATGGCACCGGCAGCTTACCAAAGGTAAAACGACGCCGACTTCGCGACTGTGCCAATTTCGCGCCAAGTCACGCGCGGTGGCCGATCCGCGATCTTGCCACTTGCCGCCGCGCCGTGCTTTCGCTGGGGTGCAGCGGAGGGAATGGCGATGCGCGTGTTGCTGGTGGATGACGAGGCACTCGCGCTCGACCGCCTGACCGCATTGTTCGCCGATCTGGACGCCAGCGTGGTCGGCACCGCGCAGAGCGGGGAGGAGGCGCTGGCGGCGATCGAGCGGCTGCGCCCTGAACTGGTAATCCTGGACATCCAGATGCCCGGCCGCACCGGGCTGAGCACCGCGGCGGCGATCACGCAGGAGCCGCGGCCCGATATCATCTTCATCACCGCGCACGACCATTATGCGCCGGAGGCGTTCGACGTCGATGCGGCGGACTATCTGCTGAAGCCGGTGCGCTTCGACCGGCTGCGGCAGGCGCTGGAGCGCGCGCGCCGCCGTCAGGTGCTGCGCGATCAGGCAGGCCGCGCAGGCGAACTGGCGGCGGAGCTGGAGACGTTGCGCGCCCATGCCGGCGAGGCGCGGGAGGAACCCGGCTTCTGGGTGGCGGAGCGCCACGGCCGGCGGCGGGTGCCGCTGGACAGCATCAACTGGATCGAGGCGGCGCGCGATTACGTGCTGCTCCACACCGATGCGCGCAGCCACCTGTTGCGCACGACGATGGCGGCACTGGCGGAGAAGCTGGCGGGCACGGCGCTGCGGCGGGTCCACCGCTCGGCCTTCGTCCGGCCTAAGCGGGTGGCGGAGATCCGGCGCGGTCACCGCTCCGTCACGCTGGTGCTGACGGATGGCGCGGAGGTGCCGGTGGGGCCGAGCTACCTCGCTTCGATCGAGGCGCTGCTGCACCTGCCCTGACGATCGGCGCGATGCTTCAAGGGTAATCCGCGATCGAGGGGACGCAGATCGTCGCGAGATAGCCGCCATCGACCGGCCCGGCCGCGAGACTCGCGCGATCGCCATAGACCGCCCGCAGCCGCCGGCGGACGTTGGGGAGGCCGACGCCGGCGCCACCCGTCTTCGCGGCCAGATCGCCGCCGCCGGCATCGTTGGCGACGCTGAGATAGAGCCGCTTGCCCTGCACCACGGCGCCGATGGTGATCGTCACGGGCACGGCCGAACGGGCGACGCCATATTTGATCGCATTCTCGACCAGCGGCTGGATCAGCATGCCCGGCACCCGCAGGTGACGCGCGGCGGGATCGCAGCCGATCTCCACCCGCAGCCGATCGCCGAAGCGGACCGCCTCGATTTCGAGATATTCGCCGGTCAGCTCCAGCTCGTCCTCGACCAGCACGAGCTGCGCCGGATCGCAGGCGAGCGAGGCACGCAGGAAGCTGGACAGCTTGTCGGTCATCTGCTCGGCATCCGCATTGCGCCGGGTGATGATGAGCGAGGAGATCGCGTTCAGCGTGTTGAACAGGAAATGCGGGTTCAGCTGCAACCGCAGCGCCTCCAGCTGCGCCCGCTGCGCCGTCGATTCGGCCGCCGCCAGCTGTCGTTCGCGGCTGAGCGAGCGGCGGCGTGAAAAAGTGAGCTGGAACAGGGCGACGTTGACGGTGAACACGCAAAGATAGTTCAGCATCGATGCCGAGGCGCGACCCAGATCCACCGGCACCGCCAGCCATGCCGCGCGTAGATTATGCGCCACCCAGGCGGTGAACAGCAGGTCCAGCCCGGTCTGCACCGTGGCGACGAGGAAGATGCCGAGCGCCATCAGCACCGTCCGCCCCGTCGGCTGCCACGCGACGGTGGCGCGGAACAGCGCGAACAGGCCGAGCGCGAAGCCGATTGAGAGGATGATCGTCACGCTGTCCAGCGCGATGTTCGACCAGTCGTCGCCGTGGTGCCGGGCAATGATCGCCGGCAGGAAGATCAGGAGGATGAACAGCCACAGCGCCACCGTGAGCGGTACGGCATCGGCCCAGCGCGCATCCGATCGGGCAGTCGGCATCGGCCGGGGAGTCCTCCTGTGGTTCCGCCCGCTGGCTCAGGCCATCTCGGCTGCCATCGCATCGAAGCTGTCGGGCGAGGCGAGCGCCCAGTTCGACGCATAGAAGCCGGTATCGAGGCTGCCGTCGAGCAGCACGTCCTTCTTCAGGAACAGGTGGATTTCGGAGAATTGCTTCACCTCGGTGGCGCTCACCCGGCGGACGAGATGGTGCGGGCCGAGATCGCCCGGCCGGCGGATGCCGGCGGCGGCGAGCATATCGGCCAGCGCGCGCAGCGTGTTGGCGTGGAACTGGTGGACGCGGGTGGCCTTGTCCGGCACGTCGAGCGCGCGCTGGCGCAGCGGATCCTGCGTCGCCACGCCGGTCGGGCAGCGATTGGTGTTGCAGGCGAGCGACTGGACGCAGCCGACCGCGAACATGAAGCCGCGCGCCGCGTTCGCCCAATCCGCCCCGATCGCCAGCACGCTGGCGATATCGAAGGCGCTGACGATTCGGCCCGCAGCACCGATGCGGATGCCGTCGCGCAAGCCGGTGGCGACGAGGGTGTTGTGGACGAACAGCAGCCCCTCGCGCATCGGCACGCCGAGATGATCGCTGAACTCCAGCGGCGCGGCGCCGGTGCCGCCCTCCGCGCCGTCCACCACGATGAAGTCGGGCCGCACGCCGGTCGCCAGCATCGCCTTGACGATCGCCATGAACTCCCACGGGTGGCCGATGCACAGCTTGAAGCCGACCGGCTTGCCGCCGGACAGCGCGCGCAGCCGGGTGATGAAGTCCATCAGTTCCAGCGGCGTCGAAAAGGCGCTGTGCGCGGGCGGGGAGATGCAGTCCTGCCCCATCGGCACGCCGCGCGTCTGCGCGATCTCGGCCGTTACCTTGCCGGCGGGCAGGATGCCGCCGTGGCCGGGCTTGGCGCCCTGGCTCAGCTTGATCTCGATCATCTTCACCTGATCGGTGGTGGCCTGCGCGGCGAACTTGTCGGGATCGAAATGCCCCTGATCGTCGCGGCAGCCGAAATAGCCGCTCGCCACCTCCCACACGATGTCGCCGCCGCGCTCGCGGTGATAGGGGCTGATGCTGCCCTCGCCGGTATCGTGGCTGAAGCCGCCGCGCCGCGCGCCTTCGTTCAATGCGCGGATCGCATTGCCGCTCAGCGAGCCGAAGCTCATCGCTGAGATGTTGAACAGCGAGGCGGAATAGGGCTTCGCGCACTGGGCCCCGCCGATCGTCAGGCGGAAGGAGGCGGGATCCGCAGCGGGCACGGGCCGGGTGGAATGGCCGATGAACTCATAGCCATCGCGGTACACGTCGAGGAGCGTGCCGAACGGATGTTCGGACGATTCGCCCTTGGCGCGGGCATAGACGAGCGAGCGTTGCGCGCGGGAGAAGGGGGTGGCCTCCTCCTCCGCCTCGAACAGATATTGGCGGATCTCCGGCCGCACCAGCTCGGCCAGCCAGCGTATATGGGCGATGATCGGATAGTTGCGCTGGAGCGAATGGCGCTGCTGGGCGAGATCGCGCAGGCCGAGCAGGAACAGCCCCGCGCCGACCGCCGCCAGCGGCCAGCCCCAGTGCGACCGCCCGATCAGCAGGATGCCCAGGACGAGGATGACGACGCTCAGCACCAGGCTGGTGAAACGATGGACGCGCAATCTCATGTGGCGTGGCTCCGGCGCAGGGTGGCGCGCAACGAACCAGCAACATGGCTGGCGGGATTTGTCCAGTGAACCGCCGGACAGGTGCGCGGCGTGCGGCTGACGCCGCCTCAGCGGTAACGGGCCGCCAGCGCGATCCCCGCCAGATTCTTCGCTCGCGGAACGTGCCGCACCCGCACGCGCGCGATCCCGGCAGTCGCCGCGCGGAAGGCGGCGCGGTGCGCTGCCAGCGCCGGGGTACGGCACTTCGCCGTGCCGCTCGCCTGCCCGGCGACCAGCGCCGAATCGCCGACGAACTCGACATCCGCCAATCCCATGTTGGCGGCGATGCCGGCGGCGTGGATCAGCGCCAGCCATTCCGCGTCATTATTGTCGCCGTGGCCGATGCCGGTCCGCACATGCGCCACGCCCCGTACGACAACGGCGACCTCAATCGCGCCGGGATTGGGCCGGCAGCCGCCATCGAAGAAGATGCGCGTGCGGCTCACGCATCCTCCCTGATCGGCGCGGGATCGACGATGCCGGCCTGGCTGTCGAACAGGCGGCGATAATGGCCGCCCCGCTCCGCCAGCAGCGAGTCGTGATCGCCATCCTCCACGATCCGCCCCTGATCGAACACGAGGATGCGATCGAGCGACCGCACGGTGGAGAGGCGGTGGGCGATCACGATCGCGGTGCGCCCGGCCATCAGTCGCTCAATCGCCTGCTGGATCAGCAGCTCGCTTTCGGAATCGAGGCTGGAGGTCGCCTCGTCGAGGATCAGGATCGGCGCGTCCGCGAGGAAGGCGCGCGCCAGCGCCACGCGCTGCCGCTCCCCGCCGGAAAGCTTCACCCCGCGTTCGCCCACCAGCGTGCGATAGCCGCGCGGCAGGCGGCCGATGAAGCCATCGGCGTTGGCGAGGCGGGCGGCGCGCACGATCTCTGCCATCGTCGCGTCCGGCTTCGCATAGGCGATATTCTCCGCCAGGCTGCGGTGGAACAGCACCGGCTCCTGCGGCACGATCGCGATCTGGCGGCGCAGCGATGCCTGCGTGGCGTGCGCCACGTCCTGCCCGTCGATCGTCACGCGGCCGCCGGTGACGTCGTACAGCCGCTGGATCAGCTTCACGAACGTCGTCTTGCCCGACCCGGAGCGGCCGACCAGACCGACGCGCTGGCCGGCGGGAATCGCCACGTCGAGCGACTGGTAGAGCGGCGTCGCATGGCCGCCATAGCGGAAGGTGACATCCTCGAAACGGATCGCGCCCGCCCCGATCCGCATCGGCGCGGCTTCCGGCCGGTCGGCGATGCCGAGCGGCTCGGCGTGCAGGCGGACGAGCTCCTCCATCTCGTTCACCGATCGCTGGAGGTGGTGGACGTGCTGGCCGATGTCGCGCAGATAGCCGTGGACGACGAGGTAGCTGGTCAGCACGAAGGCGACATCGCCGGCGCTGGCACGGCCCTGCCACCACAGCCACAAGGCGGTGCCGGTAACGGCGGCGCGCACCAGCCACAGCAGGGTGAGCTGGCCGGTGCCGCTATAGGTGTGGCGCATCCAGGTGCGCTGCGTGCGGCTGCTCCATTTGGCGATCGTCCGCGCCAGCCGGGCATCCTCGCGCGCCTCGCCGCCGAATGCCTTCACTACCGCGTTGGTGCCGATCGCATCGGCCAGCACGCCGCCGATCCGCGTATCCCATTGGTTCGACAGGCGCGAGGCGGGGGCGATGTAGCGCGCGGCGAGCGTAACGGTGAGCGCGACGTAGGCGAGCGACCCTACCGCCATCACCGCGCCCAGCACCGGCCACTGGATGCCGAGCAGCAGCATCGTGCCGACCAGCACCACCAGCGATGGCAGCAGCGCCAGCAGCACCACGTCGTTCAGCGTATCCAGCGCCCACATGCCGCGCGTCACCTTGCGGACGACAGAGCCCGAAAAGCTGTTGGCGTGCCAGTCGGTCGAAAGGCGCTGGACGCGGTGGAACGCATCCTGCGCGACATCGCGCATCATGCCGAGGGTCAGCGGCACCACGCCCCACCAGGCGACGTGGCGCAGGCCGACCATCGCCAGCCCCAGCGCCAGCATCGCCACGAAGGCGACGAGGGCGGCGGGGCGGCCGGCGATGCCGAGCGAGAGCGCGTCGATCAGGCGGCCGGCGAACAGCGGCACGAAGATCTCCGTCACCGTGCCCAGCGACATGGCCAAGGCGACGCCCGCCGCCAGCAGCGGGCGCTTGCGCCAGTGATCGAGGGTGAAGGCGAACACGATCCGCATCGCGGACGGCGTGTCACGGGCAGGCGACTGGTTCATCGGGCATCGCACGCCTTCGCGCGCGCTCCTGTTGCATCGGCAGTTAAAAGGAAAGGCGGGCGGGGCGCGCCGGCAGCGTCAGAAGCGGCGGCAGCCCCGGCGGCGGGAGAGCGGCATGCGCGGATATGCGATCATCATGGCCCTCCCTCTGTGCAGACCCCGGCTTCCTACCAGATCGCGGCGTCGCGCGCCAGCACGCGAAAGATGCGCGCGACCGCAGCGGGAGGCGGCGCTATCAGCAGGCCGGACGGCGTGGCTCCGTCCACACCTTATTGCCGGAGACGATTCCATGCCGCCCGTAGCCCAGCCATTCGTCTCGCCGCATGCGATCCGCGCCGCCTTCGCCGCCGCCATGTCGCGCATGTATGCGCGGGAGGTGCCGCAATATCAGGCGCTGGTCGACCTCGTCGCGCAGGTGAATGGGCGCGTGCTGGCCGACGACCCGGCGCTGGCGGACACGATGGCGCGGACCGGCGAGATCGATCGGCTGGCGGGCGAGCGCCACGGCGCGATCCGCGTCGGCACGGCGGCCGAACTCACGACGATCGCCCGCGCCTTCGCCGTGATGGGGATGGTGCCGGTGGGCTATTATGATCTCGCGCCGGCCGGCGTGCCGGTCCACTCCACCGCCTTTCGCGCGATCGACGAGGCGGCGCTGGGCGCCAGCCCGTTCCGCATGTTCACCTCGCTGCTGCGGCTGGAGCTGATCGCCGATGCCGGGTTGCGCGCGGAGGCGACAGAGATACTGGCCCGGCGCGACATCTTCACGGGCGAGGCGCGCCGCCTGATCGCGCAGGCCGAAGCGGACGGTGGGCTGAGCGAGGCGGACGCCGCCGCCTTCGTCGATACGCTGCTGGAGACGTTTCGCTGGCACAGCGCGGCGACGGTATCGCATGGATGCCACGCCCGCCTGCTCGCCGCACACCGGTTGGTCGCCGATGTGGTGAGCTTTCGCGGGCCGCACATCAACCACCTGACCCCGCGCGTGCTCGATATCGATGCGGTGCAGGCGGCGATGCCGGCGCATGGCATGACGCCCAAGGCGGTGATCGAGGGGCCGCCGTCGCGCCGCTGCCCGATCCTGCTGCGCCAGACGAGCTTCACCGCGCTGGAGGAGGCGATCGCCTTTCCCGGCGAGGACGGCACCACCGCCGGCCGCCACACCGCCCGCTTCGGCGAGGTGGAACAGCGCGGGGTGGCGCTGACGCCAAAGGGTCAGGCGCTATTCGATGCCTGGATCGCCGCGCCCGGCGATGCACCGCTTGCCCTGCCGGACGACTGGGCGGCGTTGCGGCGTGAGGGGCTGGCTTATTTCCGCTATTCGCCGGTGGCGGGGGCGGCAATGCCGGCGGGGGACGCGACGATCGAGGCGCTGATCGCCGCCGGCTGCATCGCCTGCGATCCGATCGTCTATGACGATTTCCTGCCGGTCAGCGCGGCGGGCATCTTCCAATCCAATCTCGGCACCGACAAGCGCGCCACCTACCGGGCCGAAGCCGACCGCGCGGCCTTCGAGCAGGCGCTCGGCCGGCAGGTGGAGGATGGTCATGCGCTATACGCCGCGACGGAGCGGGCCTCGCTCGCCGCGACGTTGAGCGCACTCGGCCGAACGCCTACTGGTTGAACAGGCTGCTCACCGCCCCCAGCATGCCGGCCCACAACATGCTGGAAAGGCCGATCGCGATCAGCAATCCGCGCAGGCCATCCACGCGGCGCCTGGGTTCGTCATTCCGGTCGGCAAGTCTCATTCATCGCTCCCCAAGGCCGGTCGAACGCGGGCCTGTCACCGAACTGTCCTATTTCGGGGCGGAAGGCTATTGCGCTCTCTGCATGTTGCGGTAGCGAAATACCGCTGTTGACGCGGGTCTTGCCCGATCCTGCCCGCTGCTTCTAGATCGTTGCCGTGGGACAGGCGCCAGGGGGATAGCCATGCGCGAGACGCCTTCGATCGTGGCCGGGCTGAGCGACGCCGACATGGTCTGGCTGCTTTCGATCGGCAAGCTGCGGACGATCCGCGCCGGCGAACGGCTGGTGGAGATCGGGCGGCCGGTGGACGATCTTTATTTCGTGATCCGCGGGCGGCTGGCGGTGCTGACCCCGGCCGACGTGGCGGTGGCGACGCTGGGCGAAAGCGAGGTCATCGGCGAGATGTCGTTCGTCGATCGGCGGCCGCCCACCGTATCGGTGCGGGCGGAGGAGCGCAGCGAATTGCTGATGATCCCGCGCCAGACGATCCTCGATCGCTTCGATCGGGAGCCGGTGTTCGCCGCCCGCTTCTACCGCGCGATCGCCTTGTTCCTGGCGGAGCGGCTGCGCGAGACCACGGCTGCGGTGCGGCCGGGCGAAGCTGTGGCGCATGACGAGGGGCACGCACCGGGCACGCGTTTCCGCGCGCTGGTGGCCCGCTTCACCGGCAAGGCGGATTGAGCGGCGGTCGCGCCGCTTGAACATCGCGGCATCTTCGGCTTCATGGCGCCGATGCAGGATGGCACGAGCGAGGACCGGGACATGGCGGAGAGCGTCGGGCGCGCCATCGTCGCCCAGCTGGAGGCGATCTACCAGCAATCGGTGAAGGCGCTGCGCGACGGGATCGAGGCCTATGCCCGCGACGGCAGCGTGCCGGGGCCGGATGCGCGCGCGGATCGCCGCTTCTGCTATCCCGAGCTGCGCATCGTCCATCGCGGCGAGGCGGACCTGCTGATGCCCGGCCGGTCCTTTGCCCGCCTGTCCCGCCCGGGCCGCTACGTCACCACCGTCACGCGGCCGGCGATGTTCGCCGATTATCTCGGCGAGCAGATCGATTTGCTGGTCAACGGCTATGGCGTCACGGTGGAAGCCGGCGTCAGCGCGCAGCAGATCCCGTTCCCCTACGTGCTCGACGGTATCGAGGCGAGCGCGCTGGACGGCGTGCCGCCGACCGAACTGGCGCGCCACTTCCCCGCCACCGAGCTGGCCGAGATCGGCGACGAGATCGCCGACGGCCTGTTCCTGCCCGATCCCGGCGCCGATCGGCCGCTGGCGCTGTTCGACGGGCTGCGCACCGATTTCTCGCTCGCCCGGCTGAAACATTATACCGGCACGCCGCCGGAGCATGTCCAGCGCTACATCCTGTTCACCAACTATCACCGCTATGTCGACGAGTTCGTCGCCTGGGCCTGCGCCGAGCTGGCGCGCGAGGGCGGGCGCTTCTCCGCTCTGTCCGGCGCGGGCGGCGTGTATGTGACGGCGGCGACCGCCGATCCGGCGCGGATGATCGCAGACAGCGCGTGGCGGCGGCACCAGATGCCGGCCTATCACCTGATGGCGCCGGACGGCAGCGGCATCACCCTGGTGAACATCGGCGTGGGGCCATCCAACGCCAAGACGATCTGCGATCATCTGGCGGTGCTGCGGCCCGAGGCGTGGCTGATGATCGGCCATTGCGGCGGCCTGCGCCCCAGCCAGCGCATCGGCGACTATGTGCTGGCTCACGCCTATCTGCGCGACGATCATGTGCTGGACGACGTGCTGCCGCCCGAAATCCCGGTGCCGGCGATCGCCGAGGTGCAGGTGGCGATGGCGCAGGCGGCGGAGGCGGTGCTGGGCGGCGGCAAAGAGAGCCAGGGCGGCGATTTCAAGCGGCGCCTGCGCACCGGCACGATCGTGACCACCGATGATCGCAACTGGGAGCTGCGCTATTCGAAGTCCGCCTTGCGCTTCAGCCTGTCGCGCGCGGTCGGCATCGATATGGAGAGCGCGACGATCGCCGCGCAGGGCTATCGCTTCCGCGTGCCCTACGGCACCCTGCTGTGCGTATCGGACAAGCCGCTGCACGGGGAACTGAAGCTGCCCGGTCAGGCCAACCGCTTTTACGAGGAGGCGATCGGCGGCCACCTGCGCGTGGGGCTGGAGACGTGCGAACTGCTGCGCCAGCAGGGCGAGCGGCTGCACAGCCGCAAGCTGCGCGCGTTCAACGAGCCGCCCTTTCGCTGATACATCCGAAACTGGACTCGTTCGTTCGCAAGTTCACATGCTGCCGGCTGGTCCGGCGGGATGAGCCGGCGCTGGCGGTTAACATGGATCGAAAAGGTCCTGTGTCGTTCGTGCCAAATCTTCCGCGATGCAACGTCGGGGGCGAGTTGTGGCGGGCTATTACGATGACTTTCCGGTAGCGGTCGACTGTCCGGCTTGTTCGGCCGAGTTGTCGGCGCCTTATGGCCGCCTGCGCATCGACCCGCGCCTGACTTGCCGATGCGGGACGGGCTTCATCGTTTGTCTCGCCGGCAGCCCGATCGAGGTCGCGGATCAGGCGGCCGAGGCCGGCGCCCGCGCGGTCAACGACAATCGCAAGGGCCGCTGGCAGGGCAGGCACGGCGTGTGAAGCCGACAGGTTCGATCGGCAGCGAAATTGGTCGGCTCGTCTAACAAAGTTTATGTGAAGGCTTTTTCCTACGTGGCATGTCCGCCGTGGATGGTCGGATACGGTCTAGCGGCATTTTGCCGGTTGGAGTGATGTGTCCGCAGCGCCTCCGCTGACTAAATTAAATATGTAAATCAATGATTTGATTAACATCCAAGATCGTTTATCCGAAACCGATAGCGACAATGGCGATCCAGGGTCTTCGGCGGCTCGTTCGAGCGGAATTTCCCTGGAGGCTGATATTGACCGATCGGGACGGGGTATGACGGTTTCGCGATCCCCGGCATTATACTGGCTGCCCAGCGATCCGGATTGGCGTGACAGGGTCAAGGCCGCCCGGCGGGCCGAGGCGGTCGCATGGCCCGAACTGGTCGCGCTGGCCAAGCAGCGGCTGGATTTCCTCGCGACGACCATGCTGGATACGCTGCTGCAACGCGGCTTTCCGCAGCCGCCGCCGGAGGGTGCGGGGCGGCCGGTGCGTCTTGCCGTGCTCGGCTCGTCGACGCTGTCTCATCTCCACGCCGGCATCAGGGTCGCGGCGCTGCGGCGGGACCTGCACGTTTCGACCTATGAGAATGCGTTCGGCCAGTATCGCCAGGAACTCGCCGATCCGCGCAGCGATCTCCACGCCTTCGCACCCGACACGATCCTGTTCGCGCTCGATCCCTGGCACCTGACGGCCGGCGTCCGCGAGGCGGCCACCGCCGACGCGGTCGATGCATTGCTGGAGGCGGTGACGGCCGATCTGGTGGCATCGTGGCGGCAGGCGCGGCAGGCGTTCGGTTGCCGCGTGCTCCAGCAGACGGTGGTGCCCGCGTTCGAGCCGTTGCTCGGCGGCAACGAGCAGCGTCTGCCGGGCTCCCGCGCCGATTTCGTCCGCCGGCTCAATCATGCGTTGCGCGGACTGGCCGATAGCGAGGGCGTCGATCTCGTCGCGATCGACCAGCGCATCGCCGCTGACGGGCTGGAGGCATGGCATGATATCGGCCTGTGGCACCGATCCAAGCAGGAGATCAGCCCGGCCGCCGCGCCGGGCTATGGCGAGCTGGTCGGCCGCATCCTGGCGGCGGCGCAGGGGCGGTCGGCCAAATGCCTGGTGCTCGATCTGGACAACACGATTTGGGGCGGCGTGATCGGCGACGATGGCGTCGCCGGGCTGCAATTGGGGCAGGGCAGCGCGATCGGCGAGGCGTTCGTGGCGGTGCAGGACTATGCGAAGGCCTTGTCCGATCGCGGCGTGATCCTGGCGGTCGTATCGAAGAATGACGAGGCGAACGCGTTCGAGGCATTCGATCGCCATCCCGAGATGGTCCTGAAGCGCGACAATATCGCCTGCTTCCTCGCCAACTGGTCCGACAAGGCGAGCAATTTGCGGGCAGTCGCGACGTCGCTCAACATCGGGCTCGATTCGCTCGTCTTCCTCGACGACAATCCGTTCGAGCGTAATCTGGTCCGGCAGGAATTGCCGATGGTCGCGGTGCCCGAGGTGACGGACGAGCCGGCGCTCTACCCGCGCACCCTGGCCGCTGCGGGCTATTTCGAGAGCATCGGCGTCACCGCCGAGGATTCCGCGCGCGGCGCGCAATATCAGGGCAATCTGGCCCGCGCGAGCGAACGCGCCGCGGCCACCGATCTGCCCGCCTATCTCCGCAGCCTCGACATGAAGCTGATCTGGCGACGGTTCGACCATGACGGGCTGGCGCGCATCGTGCAGCTGGCCAACAAGACCAACCAGTTCAACCTCACCACCCGCCGCTACACCGATACCGAGATCCTCGCGGTGCTGGACGACGATCGCGCTCTGGGTCTCCAGTTCCGCGTGGTCGATCGATATGGCGACAACGGGATCATCGCGCTGGTGATCGGCCGGCTCGGCGACGACGGCGTGCTGGATATCGAAACCTGGCTGATGAGCTGCCGCGTGCTCGGTCGCGAGATCGAGGCGGCGACGCTGAACGTCCTGGCGGCGCAGGCGGCGGCGATGGGCGCGCATGCGCTTTCCGGCGAATATCTGCCGACCGCCAAGAACGGCATGGTGCGGGATCATTACACCAGGCTCGGCTTCGCCTCTGCGCCGTCCGGGGACGGCCGCTACACTCTCGAACTCGATCGCTTCGCAGCGCGGGACGTTCCCGTCTCCTGCCAACAGGGATAGGCCCATGAACCAGTCTGAAGTCTACGCGCAGCTGACCGAGATCCTCCAGGATGTGTTCATGGACGACGATCTGGTCGCGACCCCCGCACTCACCGCGCGCGACGTGGACGGGTGGGATTCGATGAAGCAGATCGAGATCGTCATCGCCGCCGAGGAGCGGTTCGGCACCAAGTTCACCGGCAGCGAGATCGAGTCGCTGAAATGCGTCGGCGATTTCGCCGACCTGCTCGTCCGCAAGACCGCCTGAGAAAAGATCCCATGCGCAAGATCATCTTCTACGGCAATTGCTATGCCAGCACGCTGGAGGCGGTCTATTCGGCAGCGATCGCTCCGCTGCGGGGCGACGCCAGCAGCTATGTGAGCTGCTATGAGGAGGATGCCGACGGCAGCGCCGCACGCCGGATCGCCGATGCGGACATCATCGTCCAGCAGGTGTTCGACGTCGACCAGAAGATGTCGCTGGATTCGGTCGGAACGGCGGCGGAGATCGTGCGCTTTCCCACCGTCTCGCTCGGTTTCCTGTGGCCTTACGGGCTGGTGCCGCACGCGAAAAACTCGGCGCTCGATTACTGGCAGTGCGGGCCTTACGACTATCTGCTTGGCGACAATTTCCTCAACCGCAAGATCGAGCGCGGCGCTTCGCCGGACGATGCGGTGGCCGAGTATCTGGCGCTCGACATCGCCAAGCACGCCCATCTCGATCGCCTGCGCGAGATCATGATCGATCGGCAGCGGGCGCGCGATGCCCGCTGTGACATGGCCTTTGCCGACGAGATGGATGCGCGCTTCCAGTCGGAAGATCTGTTTCTCAACCCCTATCGGCCGAATGCGCGGATGGCGGCGCGGCTGGCGGCGGCGGTCTATGGCCGGCTGGGTGTCGGCGCGGATGAGGTGGAGCGGCTGACCGCCCGCTGGCGCAAGACCCCGTTCGAACGCACCGCCCTGCCGATCCATCCCGGTGTCGCGCGGCATTTCGGCCTGTCTTACGGGCATGAGGGCGAGAAATATCTCTACCACAGCGGCGAGATGCTGACCTTCGAGCAATATATCCGCCGCCACGCCGCCTTCACCTGGAACGAGCAATTGCTCAAGGGCGTCGCCACGCTGCACTGGGCCGGCAACGACGTGTTCCGCCAGTTTCGCGGCGACGTGCCGGAGGACCGTGTCGACGAGGCGCTGACGGACCTGCGCGAAGGGCTGGCGGCGTCGGAGGGATCGGCGCTGGGCGAGCGGGCGGTCGCCGCGCTGCTGCTGCGGCGCGGGCAGGCGGACGAGGCGCTGGCGGCGCTGCGTCGCGCCACCGCCTTCGATTCGGCCGACGCGGAGGCGCAGCACGATCTCGGATCGCTGCTGGAAAGCACCGGCGACTATGGCGAGGCCGAAGCGGCGTTCCGCGCGGCGATCGAACAGGACCCCACCTTCGATCCGGCCTATGCCGCGCTGGCCCGCCTGCTGGAACGTTCGGCCCGGCTGGACGACGCGGTGGCGGCGCTCGAAACCGCCAGCGCATTGCGGCCCGGGCAGGGCTATTACGCTTATGATCTCGCCAGGCTCCACGCGCTCGCCGGGCGGCGGGCGGAGGCGAAGGCCGGGTTCCGCCGCGCGATGGAGCTGCTGACGGGCAACAGCCATCCGGCGCTTCGCCTCGCCGAACTGCATATCGCGGACGACGAGGCCGACGAGGCGCGGGCGATGATCCAGCGGGCGGCCGATGCCGGCGCGGAACCGGACGACATCGCCGCGATGCGCGCCAGGCTCGAACAGCCCGCCCGACACGGCTTCTTCGCGTTCGGACGGGGTTAGCAGCCGGTGCCGGCCCTGGACAACATCGCCTCCCGTTCGTTCGACATAAGCGATCAGGAGCGGTTCGCCGGACTTTCGGGCGATCGCAACCCGATGCATCTCGATCCGGTCGCCGCCCGGCGCACGATGGCGGGCGAGCCGGTCGTGCATGGCATGCACATCCTGCTGTGGGCGCTGGATGTCGTCGCTGCGCGCGATCCCGCCGCCGCCGTGCCGACGGCGTTGCGCGCCGACTTCGCGACCTTCCTGCCGCTCGGCCCGACGATATCGCTCGCCTTGATCGAAGCGGCGGGCAAGCGGCGCATCACCGTCAGCAATGGCGGCCAGACCGTGATGGTGGCCGAACTCCGCTACGCGCCCGCCAGGCCGACCGATCCGGTCGGCTTCGACGGGCCGGCCAGCCCGGTGCCGGCCTCCCCCGTGACGTTGGGGCCGGACGATCTCGCGACGATCGCGGGGGCGATCACCTGCGCCGCGGACACCGCCGCCATCGGCGAGGCATTCCCCGCCGCCGCCGCATGGCTCGGCGCCGATCGCATCGGGGCGTTGTTGTCCTGCACCGCCGTGGTGGGGATGATCTGCCCGGGGCTGCATTCCATCTTCAACCGGGTGGATGTCGCGTTGCAGGGGATCGGCCCGGCCGGTCGGCTCGATTATGCGGTGAGCAGCGTCGATCAGCGGTTCGGGCGCGTGCTGATAGGCGTGACGTCGGCGGGCGTGTCCGGCACGCTGCATGCCTCGCTGCGCCCGTCGCCGGTCGAACAGCCGGGCATGGCGGCGCTCGCCGCTTCGGTCATACCGGGGGAGTTTGGCGGCGGCCGGGCACTCGTCATCGGCGGATCGCGTGGCCTCGGCGAGCTTGCCGCCAAGCTGCTCGCCTCGGGTGGTGCCCAGGTGATCGTCACCTACGCGCAGGGCCGGGAGGATGCGGAGAATGTCTGCGCCGATATCGTCCGGTCGGGCGGCACGGCGCGGGCGATCCCGCTCGACGTGCTCGGGGACGTGGCGGCGGGGCTCGACTCCGCCGCATCCGCTATCACCAGCTGCTATTATTTCGCGACCCCCCGCATCTTTGCCAAGGCCGCCAGCCTGTACGACAAGGTGCGGTTCGATCAGTTCTGCGCGGTCTATGTCGATGCCTTCGGTCGCGTCTGCGACTATCTGAGCGGGTGCGACGCGGCGCGCCTGGGCGTCTATTATCCGTCGTCCGTCTTCGTCGAGGAGCGGCCGCCGGGCATGGCGGAATATGCGATGGCGAAGGCCGCCGGCGAGATATTGTGCGACGAGTATAACCGCCGGCAGGACAAGCTCCACATCCTGTCCACCCGCCTGCCGAAGCTCGACACCGATCAGACCGCGACGTTGACGCGGCAGGACGCCACACCCGCGGTGGAGTATCTGATCGACGTCCTGCGTCAGGTCGAAAGCAGCGCCAAGCACGACGTTGGGTGACAGCCCGGCCGGCAGGCTCTAGTCGGCTCTCGTGTCCGCCGCCCGTCGCCTTTTAGCGCAACGCCATCTCGCCATGCTGCTATGTGCGGCGGCGCTGCTGATGAAGCTGCTGGTGCCGGCCGGGTACATGATCGGCGGCGATCAGCACCGCCTCGCGATCATACTCTGCTCCGGCGTGGCCAGCGAGGCTAAGCCGGTGCAGATGGCGGGGATGCACGGCGACATGCCCGGCGGTATGCCCGATCATGGCAATCCGAAGGATCATGGCAAAGCGGAGATGCCGTGCGCCTTCTCCGGCCTGTCGGCCGCCGTCCTCGGCGTCATCGATCCGATCCTGCTTGCCGCGCTCGTCGCCTTCATCATCGTCCTTGGGCTGCGCCCCGCCTTGCTGCCGGCGATCGCCCGGCAACCCTTCCTCCGGCCCCCCTTGCGCGGGCCGCCCATCAGCCTCTGACCGATCAGCGCCGCCTTAACGAGGCGGTCAGGCATCTCATGGCCCGCGCCCCCACGCGGACCGGTCAAAGGCTATCCCATGTTCCGATCCCACCTGCTGGCAGGCGCCGCGGCGCCGTGTCTCCTGCTTGCCGTTCCGACATCTGCCCAGGCCGTCGCACCTCCGACCGGCGACATCGTCGTCACCGCGACCCGCTCCGCCCGGCCGCTGGCCGATGTGCCCGCCAGCGTCAGCGTCATCACCAGCGCGCAGATCGCGGGCACGCCCGCCCGCTCGATCGACGACGTGCTGCGCCGGCTGCCATCGGTCGACCTGCCGATCGCGAGCAGCAACGAACAGCATCCGACCAACACCATCGTCTCGATGCGGGGGCTCAGCGGCATCCGCTCGCTGGTGTTGCTCGATGGCGTGCCGATCAACGATCCGTTCTTCGGCTATGTCCAGTGGAGCGAGGTGCCGCTGGAAACGATCGACCGGGTGGAGGTGGTCCGTGGCGGCGGCGCCCCGCTCTGGGGCAATTATGCTATGGGCGGTGTCATCAACATCCTGACGCGGCCGATCGACACGGATGCGCTGGTGGCGGAGGCGGCCGGCGGCAGTCGCGGCGCCTATCGGGTAGACGGCCATGCCGCGCTGGCCGGCAGCGGCTACGGACTGGGCCTCGACGCCGGGATCAATCACAGCGACGGCTATGTCGAGCAGGTGGAAAGCGCGCGTGGCGCGATCACGGTGCCGACCGGCTTCACCGCGCGCACGGTGGCGCTTTCCGGCAACGTCGCGCTCGCGCCCAGCCTCACCGCCCGCGCGCGGACCAGCTATTACCACAACGACCAGAACTTCCTCACCCGGCTCAACACCAACCACCAGCGGACGTGGCGCACTACCGGCACGCTGAGCTGGCAGCCGGACGCGCGAAGTTCGGTGGAGCTGACCGCCTTTCACAACGATGAGCGGTTCATCACCGACAATCCAGGCACGCCCGCCGGCGCCGGGCCGAACGATGCCGAATATGTCCAGAACAGCCACCGCACCAAGGCGGAGGATCGCGGCGCCTCGCTGATCTGGACGCGCAGCTTCGCCGGGCCGCTCCGCTCGCTGTCGGTCGGGGCCGATTATCATGGCATCAGCGGCCGCGACGATGCGCGCATCCTCGACGAGACGGGCAGTCGCCTGCGGACCGACACCGGCTCGGGCAGCCAGCGTTTCCTCGGTGCCTTCGCGCAGGCCGATGTGCGGCCGCTCGGCCGGCTGCAGTTGCTGCTCAGCATCCGCTACCAGGATTTCCGCAGCTATCACGGCATCGACGATACGCCGGGCGGCCTCGGCGCCGTTCCCGGCCGGCACAGCAACGATGTCGATCCCCGCCTGTCGGTCCGCTACGATCTGCCCGCCGGCTTCGCGCTGCGCGGTGCCGTCTACCGCGCGTTTCGCGCACCGACACTCGACAATCTGTACCGGGGGGCGTCCGTTCCCGGCTACGTCCTCTACGGCAATGCGGCGCTCAAGCCCGAGACGTTGAACGGCGCGGAGCTGGGCTTCGATCTCGATCGCGGGCCGATGCGCTTCCAGGCGACGGCCTATGCCAGCCGCATCGCCGGCTTCCTCACCTATCGCTATCTCGATCCGGCGACGCTGCCGGCGGGCTTCGCCATCGGCGCGCGGCTTATCAATGCCGGCCGCGCCCGCAGCCGCGGCGTCGAGGCGGAGCTGCGCTGGCGGCCGTCGTCCGCGCTCGAAGCGACATTGGCCTATACCTATGCGGATTCGATCGTCACGCGGAACCCCGAAGACCCCGCCAGCGTCGGCGTGCAGCAGCCGGGTATCCCGCGCCACCGGGTCAGCGCCGGCCTGGACTGGACGGGGCCGCGCGGCATCAGGCTGTCGCCGCGCATCCGCTATCTCTCCCGCACCAATGGCGATCCCGACAGCCTCTACCGCACCGATCCCCACTTCATCGCCGATCTCGCCGCGAGCCTGCCCGTGACGCATGAGGTGGAGACGTTCGTCCAGATCGAGAACCTGTTCGATCGGCGCTACATCGGCACCAACGACG
>CAXTTS010000010.1:26813-33710 GCA_964247265.1 uncultured Sphingomonadaceae bacterium | reverse complement strand
TCGATCGGCGTCGCGCCCTTGGGCAGCTGGATCAGCTCGCCCGTCGGCGTGAAGGCGAAGATGCGATCCTGATACATCGCCATGCGGGTATGTTCGAGCAGCTCCTCGGGGCTTTCGGCATGATCGAGTATCTCGACCAGATCGCGGATCCAGCCGGACTGGCCGTTCGGCTTGCCGACCTTCTGCTTATAGGCCCAGTGCGCGGCGAGACCGTGATCGGCGCGGGCGTGCATCTCCTGATCGCGGATCTGGATCTCGATCCGCATCCGCTCCGAATGGATCACCGCACTGTGCAGCGAGCGATAGCCGTTGCGCTTCGGCGTGGAGATATAATCCTTGAACCGCCCCGGCACCATCGGCCAGCGGCGATGGATCAGGCCGAGCGCCCGGTAGCATTGATCGGGATCGGCCACGATCACGCGGAACGCCATGATGTCCGACAATTGTTCGAAGCTGATGTGGCGCTCGGCCATCTTGCGCCAGATCGAATAGGGATGCTTCTCGCGGCCGGACACTTCGGCGCGAATGCCGTGGCGGCCGAGATGCAGCGTGATGCCGGAGCCGATGCGGGCGATCTGGTCCCCCCCGCCCTCCTTCAGCTGGGCGAGGCGACGGGTGATCGACTCATAGGCTTCGGGCTCCAGCACGCGAAAGGCGAGCGTCTGCATCTCCTTCATGAATTCGTACATGCCGACGCGCTCCGCCAGCGGCGCGTATATCTCCATCGTCTCGCGCGCGATGCGGCGACGCTTCGCCTCGTTGGGGATGTGGTGGAGGGTCCGCATGTTGTGCAGGCGATCGGCCAGCTTCACCAGCAGCACGCGGATATCGTCGGACATGGCGAGCAGGAACTTGCGCAGATTCTCCGCCGCGCGCTCGCTCTCGGTCTGCGCCTCGATCTTGGAGAGCTTGGTGACGCCGTCCACCAGCCGCGCGACGTTGCCGCCGAACTTGCGCTCGATCTCCTCATGCGTCGCCACCGTATCCTCGATGGTATCGTGGAGGATGGCGGTGGCGATCGTCTCGTCGTCGAGATGCAGGTCGGTCAGGATGCCGGCCACCTCGATCGGGTGGCTGAAATAGGGATCGCCGCTCGCGCGTTTCTGGCTGCCATGCGCCTGCATGGAAAACACATAAGCGCGGTTCAGCAGCGCCTCGTCGGCGTCCGGATCGTAGCCCAGAACCCGATCGACCAGTTCATATTGTCTCAGCACCCGGCCAACATGGGGCGGCGACGGGATGCGGGCAACAAAAGAACGCTTAACCGGCGACAAGTTCGCCGAAAGTGCCCTCAGACGGTGACGTTGAGCAAATCCGGGCCGAAGACGGTGAGCACGCCGAGCGCGGCGAAGGCGGCGGCCAGAATGCTGCCGTGGAGGCGCGAGCCGGGCTCAACATCGGTCCATTCGATTCGCCACAGACGCCGATAGGCCTCGCCCCATATCTTCGCGGCCATTTCGTCGACCTCTTCGGGGCGTGGCGAACGGCCATCGACGAGGCAGGCGACGGCTGCAGGGGCAAACATGGGTTTCGTCATCATCAGACCATCCTCAACCCTGCCGCTCTGTCGGCGGCAGTGATGAGATCGTCTGTAGCAAAGCGGGCGTGGAAAGTCACGCTCGGGATTCCCGGGCGCCGCGCAAGCTCCCAGGATCATGACCCCGGCCGGATCTTTCCGGCGGTCGCTTACCAGTCGTGCTTTTCGCCGTTCCACTTGAAGAAGTCGCCGCTATTGTCAGCGGAGAGCGCGGCGGTGACAGCGATGATGCCGGCGGCACTTTCCGAAGGCTCGATATCCGCGCCGGGGCCGCCCATGTCGGTCTTGACATAGCCGGGATGGATCACGCCGACATAGATGCCGCGATCCTTCACGTCGATCGCCACGCTGCGCATCACCCGGTTTAGACCCGCCTTCGCGCCGGCATAGGCATAATTGCCTCCGTAGGGCCAGGTGGAGGCGCCAAGCTGGCTGGTGACGCTCATCACGCGCGCCGTGCCGGCTTTCTCCAGCTGCGGCAGGAAGGCCTGGAACACGCGGAACGGGCCGATCATCATCACTTCGTTGATCTCGCGGAACGCATCATAGTCCATGTCGTCGAGGCCCTGATGCTCGCGATTGATGCCGGCATTGTTGATGAGCACATCCACCGCGACATCGCCGACCTCGGCCACCGCCGCCTTGACCGAGGCGCCGTCCGCCACGTCGACGGGATGGACGGTCAGCCAGCCGTTGGACGCGTCGGCAATCTCGTTGAGCTTGGTCGCCCCGGCGGGATCGCGGCACAAGGCGAACACGCGGTCGCCGGCCTCGGCATATTGCCGTGCCAGTTCCAGGCCGATGCCGCGGCTCGCGCCGCTGATTACCACATTCGCCATGCGTCTCTCCGTATCTGTCACCCGCGCCGCGCGGGTACGATGCCGGGCGCTTTGCAGCATGGTGGCGGAGATGACGAAACTGTCCTTATCGCGGGGGGCGGGCGCTGTGGCTCAGCCGCCCTGCTCGATGCGGTTGCGGCCGGTCTGCTTTGCACGGTAGAGCGCGGCATCGGCGCGGCGCATCGCATCGCGGCAATCCTCACCCGGGCGGACCGCGATCACGCCGCCGGAGAAGGACAGATTCTCCAGCGTCTCGCTCGTGCCCGCGATCTTGAAGCTGCGGCCGCTCAGCGCCTCGCGCGTGCAATCGAGCATCCGCAGCGCCAGATCCATCTCCCGCCCTTCGAACAGGATCACGAACTCCTCGCCGCCATAGCGGGCAACGACGGTGCCTTCGCAGCCCTGCGCCAGCTCCTTGGCGACAAGGCGGATCACGCGATCGCCGACATCGTGGCCGAAGCGATCGTTGACACCCTTGAAGTGATCGATGTCGCACAGAGCGAGCGAGAGCGTGCGCCGATCTGGGGCGGCGAGGCATTCGCCGAAGCACGCCTCGAACGCGCGCCGGTTGGGCAGGCCGGTGAGCGGATCGGTTTCGGCATCCTGCCGGGCCGCGGCGAGATTGGCGCGCAGATCGTCCATCTCGGCCGATGCGGCTCGCAGCTGTTCCTCGGCACGGCGGGTCTTGTCGATCATCGATTCGGTCAGGGCCAGCAGCGCGGCCACCGTTTCCGCCCCGTTCGCCGCCTTGACCGGGGCCATCGTCGCGGCCTCGCTCGCCAGCGCATCGCCATAGGCCTGCGCATCCTGACGCGAGGTGTCGACGATGCCGGCGAAGCGATCGAAGCGGGCGCGGGCGTCGTCGATCGCCCTCACCAGATCGGCCACTGAGCGCGTGGCGGCGGCTACGTCCGGCTCCTCACCGCAGGGAGCGGGCGGATCGTCGGTAGCAGGCGGGGGGGCGACGGCCGGTGCGGAGGCTTGCAGGTGCACGGCGATCGCGTCCGCCTTGGCCTGCGAGAGGCGCATGTCGCCGAAGGTCGCGTTCCGCACCGCGCGGGCGACTTGATCGTCCGATCCGGTGACGACGGCATAGGCGACCGCATAATTGGCGGGTGTCGGCGAAAGGCGATGATCGTCGAGGAAGCCGCCGACCGCGGCGAACAGCCTGCGGCAGGTCTCGTCGCGAGCGGCTGCCGGCCCGTCGACCAGACGCGTTCGGGCTGCCAATGCCGATAGTCTGCCGATCACCATGCCGATCCGTTACATCTTGCCCCGCGCAGACTTATCACCGTCAAACCTTTCGCAAGCGCGAACGTGACCGGCGTTTCGGAGATTTCTCAACTTTTATCCTGTCCGCCCACTCAATCTCAGTCGCTCGGTCGGACATGCAAATGCCATCGCGCGGCCATCCCGATCCCTTCCTGTGTGGGAAGGGCGGGATGGCCGCGCGACATCATGCAACGCTTCTGCCGGAAATGGCGGCCGGATTACTCGGCGGCGTCGGCCATCGGCTTGGCCTTGCGCTTGCGGCCGGCTTCGGCCGGCTGGGCGACCGGCGCCGGGCGCTTGTGGCCCAGCCCGATGCGGTGGGCCAGTTCCTGGCGCTGCTTGGCATAATTGGGCGCGACCATCGGATAATCCGAAGGCAGGTCCCACTTGCGGCGATAATCCTCGGGGGTCATGCCGTAGCTGGTCAGCAGGTAACGCTTCAGCATCTTCAGCTTGCGACCCGATTCCAGCGAGACGATGTAATCCGGCTTCACCGAAGCCCGGATAGACACGGCCGGCTCCTGCGGCGCGGACGCGACGGCGGACATCGCGCCAAGCGAGGACAAAGCGGAGTGAACCGTGGAGATGAGGCCCGGAACATCGCCGATCGCGACATCGTTATTACCCACATGGGCGGCGACGATATCTGCGGTGAGCGCGAGCAATTCTTCGGAAGACGATTCGGAGGACATGGGGCGACCTTTCTTTTGAAATCCACCGCTGCGCCCACGGCGCCGTTGATGAACTGAACGCGATATAGTCATGTTGTTGCTGGAAGACCAGTATCGATCAAGATTACCGGGCCGCAAAAACGGACAAGAAGCACGCGGCTGCGGACGATGGCGTCTAATCCGGCCAGTCGGGAGGGTTCGCAACAGCTAGTCGTCAGATAAATGCGAACGATTGTCAGATGAGCTGCGCGGCCCGATACGATTCTCCGGACGCGACCAGAAGGCAAAAGTAACGATCACGTCCGCTTCGCTGCCGATCTATTCACATAAAGCAGTAAAGACAGTGAATATTGGTATAAAGTTGCCGCCGGTGGCGCTGCGGCTGCCCGTGGGTAAAATGGGATGGCCCGTCATGGCGGGCCGGGTGCTTCTTCAGTATCCCGAGGTTTCCCCGGAGACCTCCATGACGATCCACGAAACGCTCGATCCGCCCGCCGCCACGATCGTGCACCAGGCGAGCTTCCACGAATTGATGGCAAGCGTCGGCTATCTCCTGCTGCAATGGGGCCTGCTCGATCGGGGACTGGACGAGGAGATCACGCAGCTGCGGCGCGCGGCCGGCGACATAGTGAGCCGGCCGTGCCGCCAGCGCACGCTGAACGAGCGGCTGGCCGAATGGCGCGCGCTGATCGGCCGTGGCCGTCGCCGCGCGCAGGACCAGCAGGCGATCGACGAGATGGGCCTGCGCATCCAGGAACATCATCGCCTGCGCAATCTCGTCGCGACCGGTCTCGTCTCCACCGCCGCAGAAGACGGCGCGCCGGCGATACGCTGCACGCAGGGGCCGTCGCGGCAGGGTGCCGCCGACGAGATCCGGTTCGACCTGGCCGACATGCTCGACACCATCGAGGCGATGGAGGCTTGTCGTGCGCAAATGACTTTGATGCGCGATCTCGGCCGGCATTGATCCGGCGGCTGCGATGAACCTCGATGCGCTGCTCCACCATTATCTCGGCGTCGACGATCCGGCGGAGGCCGATCCGCCGGTCATCGCCGCCGCGCTAGATCGGATCGCGATCGATCTCGGGGTGGAGCGCGACGCCGGCCGCCGCTTCGCCTTGTGGGCGCTGATGGCGATGCTCGGCCGCGCGCCCGAACCGGAGACGGTGTTCAAGACAGCGGCCGAACGCGACGCGGCGCGGAACTTCGCGCGCCTGGTCGGCCGCATCGGGGAGACGGACGACGACGCCGGCTGATCGCCCGCTGTCGCCGATGCGCCGGCGCCTGTACCGGGCGCTCGGCTTCCTCGCGTTCGCGGTGGGCAGCATCGGCATCGTGCTGCCATTGTTGCCGACCGTGCCATTCTACATCCTCGCCGCTTATTGTTTCGGCAAGGGCAGCCCGGCGTTCGAGCGCCGCCTGCTGGCGCATCCGACGATCGGCCAGCACATCATCGCCTGGCGCGAGCGGGGATCGATCAGCCGGCGCGGCAAGATCGCGGCGCTGACGATGCTGGCGGCCAGCGCGGGCATCGGCCTGTTCGCGCTGGCGATGCCGTGGGCGCTGCTGCCGGCGGCGGTGGCGATCGTCACCGGCAGCTGGATCGCCACCCGGCCTTGATCTGGATCAACCGGGCACGGAAGCAAATAGCGGCCGGCGCGTTAGGCGATCATGCACGCTCCGCTTCCGCTTTCCGCCGTTCCTTATATCGTGGTGATCGGCGATCGCGTCGATCCGCCGGTGGCCGGGGGGCGGGACGATCCGCCCCGGCGGGCCGCCGCCAGCGATGCGGAGCGGGCCGATCTGGTGGTGGCGGGCGGCTATCTGGAGCGATTGCCGCTGGCCTGCATCAAGGCCGGGCTCGTCGATCATGCGGAGATCTGGCATCATCACGATGGCGGCGGGGCAAGCTTCCACCGCGCCGGACCTTTGCTCGCCTATCGCGGCCTGTCGCTGGATGGCCCCGCCGCGCCCTTCCCGTCCAGCGCGATGCTGCGCCACTTCGCCACCTATGGCGCGCCGCACCTCTTGGTGGTGCTCGGCCTCGGCGTGGATGCCGCGCTGCTTCGTGCCTGCGGCAACAGCGTGATCCTCTACAATTCGATCGACGCGCCCGCTTTGCGCGTGCCGGCGGAGGTGAGCGGGCTGTGCGACATCATTCTCACCGGCGCGCAGTGGCAGTCGGACGAGGTGGCGGCGCGGCACCCCGGCATGACCACGGCGATCCTGCCGATCGGGCCGGAGTTCGCCGCGCCGCAGATGTTCCGCCCGCTCGACGGACCGAAGGATCATGACCTGATCTATGTCGCCGCGGCGCAGCCCTACAAGCGGCACGACCTGCTGTTCGATGCGCTGGAGCGGCTGCCGCGCGAGGTGCGCGCCTTGTGCCTGTTCGGCTATGGCGAAATGGGCGATGCGTTGCGGGACCGGGCAGCGCGGCAGGGATTGTCGGTGGAATGCATCGGCCCGCCCGGCGTGCCGTTCGACGAGGTGAACCGCCTGATGAACCGTGCCCGGTTCGGCATGGTGTGCGGCCGCGACGACGGCGCGCCGGCGATCCTTACCGAATATATGCTCG
>CAXTTS010000010.1:3801-26803 GCA_964247265.1 uncultured Sphingomonadaceae bacterium | reverse complement strand
ACACCAGCTCGTGGCTCCGCGCGGGCCGCGACCTGCGCGTGGGGGTGGATGGCAAGCCCCGGAAGGGCTACCAGTACAAGTACCAGAATTCGGCCGCCGACCTGGGCGCGCTCGCGGGCCTGCCGGTGCTGGCCAATGCCGAACTCGCCTGCGGGAGCCAGTATATCCTGCCGGCAACCGGGCGGCTGGCCGCACCCGCCGACCTTGCCGACGCGATCATGGCGATGCGCCGCGACCATCGCGATTTTACCCCGCGCGAGGCGGTGCTGGCGCGCTGGACATGGCAGCGCAGCATGGCCAGACTGGCGCCGCTGATCGCGGGCGCACAGCGGCGCAAGCGGGGCGACATGGAACGGAAACAATCATCGCCCGGTGAGTTCACCCGGCTATCAGCAGGTTAAGGATAGGCCTTTGCACGGACCGTTTCATCGCGAAGGCTCTGCCGTGGACGCCGTGCTGCCGAACGTCAGCCCGGCCACGCTGGCGCCGCTGATCTGCTTTTCGCACCTGCGGTGGGATTTCGTGACGCAGCGGCCGCAGCATTTGATGCGGCGCTTCGCGGCCGAACGGCGGGTGTTCTTCTGGGAGGAGGCGATCCCCTGCGATCATCCCCGCCCCTATCTGGAATATCATCCCTTCCCCGAAGACGATGTGATCGCGCTGCGCCCGCGCGTGCCGCACTGGTGGGACCGTGCCGCCACCGAGGCGGCGCTGCGCGAACAGCTCGACATGCTGATCGCCACGACCGGCGCGACCGCGCCGCTACTGTGGTTCTACACGCCGATGATGCTGGGCTTCGCCGACCATCTGCCGGCCGAGGCGATCGTCTATGATTGCATGGACGAGTTGTCCGCCTTCCGCTTCGCCGACCCGCTGCTGGTGGAGCGCGAGGCAGAGCTGATCCGCCGGGCGGATGTGATGTTCACCGGCGGCTACAGCCTGTACGAGGCCAAGCGCGCCGCCCACGCCGACATCCACCCCTTCCCCTCCGCCGTGGAGCGCGAGCATTTCGCCGCCGCGCGCACCGGCCTGCCGGACCCGGGCGATCAGGCGGGCATCTCCCATCCGCGTCTCGGCTTCTACGGCGTGATCGACGAGCGCGTCGATCTCGCGCTGATCGATGCGGTGGCCGCCGCCCGGCCGGACTGGTCGCTGGTGATGATCGGCCCGGTCGCGAAGATCGATCCCGCGCACCTGCCGCGCCGGCCGAACATCCACTGGCTCGGCGGCAGGGGCTATGGCGAGCTGCCGGCCTATCTCGGCGGCTGGGACGTGGCGCTGATGCCGTTCGCGCTGAACGAGGCCACGCGCTTCATCAGCCCGACCAAGACGCCGGAATATCTCGCCGCCGGCCGTCCGGTCGTCTCCACCCCGATCGTCGACGTGGTGCGGCACTATGGCGAGATCGGCGGGGTCGCCATCGCCGACGGCGCGGAGGCGTTCGTCGCCGCCTGCGACGCGGCCCTCGCGCTGCCGCCGGCGGGCGCATGGCGGGACGAGGCGGACGCGGCGCTCGGCGCCATGTCGTGGGATCGCACAGCCGCCGCGATGAAGCAGCGTATCGCCGCCGCGTCGCAGCCGGCGCTGGTCGGCGCCAATAACGATCCGGTCGCGCCCGCGATCAGGGCTGCGGGTCGCCGTCCGCATTATGATGCGCTTATCGTCGGCGCGGGCTTTGCCGGCGCGGTGCTGGCGGAGCGGCTGGCCGCCGGATCGGGCAAGCGCGTGCTGCTCATCGATCGGCGGCCGCATGTGGCGGGCAACGCCTATGACCATGCCGATGCCGCCGGCATCCTCGTCCATCGCTACGGGCCGCACATCTTCCACACCAACAGCGACGAGGTGTTCGCCTACCTCTCCCGCTTCACCGCGTGGCGACCCTATGAGCATCGCGTGCTGGCGAGCGTGCGCGACAAGCTGGTGCCGATCCCGATCAACCGCACCACGCTCAACACGCTCTACGGGCTGGACCTGAAGGACGAGGCGCAGGCTGCCGCCTTCCTCGCCGCCCGTGCCGAACCGCGCGAGATCAACACGTCGGAGGATGTGGTGGTCGCCGCCGTGGGGCAGGAACTCTACGAGACCTTCTTCCGCGGCTATACGCGCAAGCAATGGGGGCTCGATCCGTCGCAACTCGACCGCTCCGTCACGTCGCGCGTGCCGACACGGACGAATGTCGACGATCGCTATTTCCTCGACAAGCATCAGGCGATGCCGCTGCACGGCTATACCAGGATGTTCGAGACGATGCTCGACCATCCCAACATCACGATTGAGCTCGGCGTCGATCATCGCGATCTGGACGTGCGGGCCGGCCACACCGTCTTCACCGGGCCGGTGGACGAATATTTCGATCACCGCTTTGGCCGGCTGCCCTATCGCAGCCTGGAGTTCCGCCACGAGACGATCGATCGCGAGACGTTCCAGCCGGTCGCCGTGATCAACTATCCGTCGCCCGACATCCCCCATACCCGCATCACCGAATATAAGCATCTCACCGGACAGACGGCGCCGCGCACCAGCATCAGCTACGAATATCCACGCGACGAGGGCGACCCCTATTATCCGATCCCGCGCGCGGAAAATCAGGCGCTGTATCGCCGATACGAGGCGCTGGCGGACGCGCTGCCCGACGTGAGCTTCGTCGGCCGCCTCGCCACCTATCGCTATTATAATATGGATCAGGTCGTCGGGCAGGCGCTGGCGACCTATCGCCGGCTGGGCGACAAGCTGAACCGTCAGGCGTCGCTCGCGTGAGGGAGACGAGACGGCGGGTTTTCCTCGTTACCGAAAGCCCCGCGCCATCGGGCGTCGGCGCGCACATGCTGGCGCTCGCCGGCGGTCTGGCGGAGGCGAACGAGGTGGTGATCGGCGCGCCGCGCGGCACCGCTCTGCTGGTGCGCGCGGCGGCGACGGGCTTCCCGGTCAAGGTCGTCGACCCGGCCGACCCCGCCGATCTGCACCGCTGGTTCGCCCGGACACGCCCGGCGATCGTCCACATCCACGCCGGCATCGGCTGGGAAGGCCATGCCACGGCGCATGCGGCCCGCGCCGCCGGCGCCACGGTGATCCGCACCGAACATCTGCCCTACCTCCTCACCGATCCCGATCAGCGCGCCGCGCACGATGCCGGGCTGGCCTCGATCGATCGCCTGATCTGCGTGTCGCAGGCGGTGGCGGACAGCCATGGCACGATCGCAACGCCGATCGCGACGATCCCCAACGGCGTGGACCATCGCCCGCCCACACGCGATCGGGCGGCGTTGCGCAGCCATTGGGAGTTCGGCGCGGCGCCGGTGCTGCTGATGGCCGCGCGCTTCGCTCCGCAAAAGGATCATGCGCTGCTGCTCGATGCGCTGCCGGCGATCGTGGCGGAGCGGCCGGGCACGATCCTGCTGCTGGCGGGCGACGGCCCGCTGCTGTGGCCGGTCGCGCGCTCGGTCGCGGCGCGTGGGCTGGCCGGCACGGTGCGCCTGCTCGGCGCGCGCGACGACCTGCCGAACCTGATGGCGGCGGCGGACCTGCTGCTGCTGCCCTCCCGCTTTGAAGGGCTGTCGCTGGTTGCGCTGGAGGCGATGGCGGCGGGGCTGCCGATCGTCGCCAGCGACGCTCCGGGCAATGCCGAACTGCTGGAGCATGAGACGAGCGGCTGGCTGGTCCCGGCTGGCGATGCGGCGGCGCTGGCGGCGGCCGTGCTGGCGGCGCTGGCCGATCGGGATCGGCTGGCCGCGGTGGCCGATGCCGCACGCCGGCGCCACGGTGAACGGTTCGACGCCGCCCGCATGATCGCACGAACCATCGCCCTCTACGACGAGGCGACCAAGGACAGGAGAAACGACGGCGTGACGCGAACGAGGATCGGCTTCATCGGCGCGGGCGGCATCGCCAACCGCCATTTCGGCGTGCTCGAACATTTCGACGATATCGAGATCGCCGCGATCTGCGACGTGGACGAGGGCCGCGCCGCCGAGGCCGCCGCCCGCTTCGGCGCGCGCGCCTTCACCGATCCCGCGGCGATGCTGGACGCGGTGGCGGTGGACGCGCTCTACATATGCGTGCCGCCCTTCGCCCACGGTGCGCCGGAACGCGCCGCGATCGCGCGCAACATCCCCTTCTTCGTCGAAAAGCCGGTCGCGCTCGACATCGAGACGGCCGAGGCGATCGCGGAGGCCGTAGCCGAGGCGGGCCTCGTCACCGCCGTCGGCTATCACTGGCGCTATCTCGATACGGTGGACGAGGTGCGCGGCATCCTGGCGAACAATCCGGCGCGCCTGCTTTCCGGCTACTGGCTCGATTCCACCCCGCCGCCGGTATGGTGGTGGCATGAGGACCAGTCAGGCGGGCAGATGGTGGAACAGACCACCCACCTGCTCGATCTCGCCCGCTATCTGGTAGGCGACGTGACGCGCGCCTACGGGCTGGCCGGCCATACGGCACGCGCCGCCTTCCCCGGGCTGGACGTGCCGACCGTCTCCACCGCGAGCCTGCTGTTCGAAAGCGGTGCGGTCGCGAACTTCGCCTCTACCTGCCTGCTCAACTGGAACCACCGCGTCGCGCTGCACCTGTTCGGTGATGGGCTGGCGATCGAGCTGACCGATCGCGACCTGATGGTCGATGTCGGGCGCGGGCGGCCGGTGCGCGGGGCGGAGGGCGATCCGGTGTGGCGCGAGGATCGCGACTTCATCGACGCGGTGCAGGGCAAGGAGAACCGCATCCGCTGCCCCTATGCCGAAGCCGTCGCCACGCACCGGCTGGCGCTGGCGGTGGTCCGCTCGGCACGCACCGGCGAGCCGGTCAGCTTCACCACCGTCAACCCGGAGCCGGAATATGTCTGAGCATCGCCACATCCGATCGCTCGGCTTCGAGGCGCCGCACCGCGCCTATCTGCACGGCTATGACGAGGGGCCGCCCGGCCACGGACAGGTGCGGCTGGAGACGCTCTACACCGGCTTCTCGGCCGGCACCGAACTGACCTTCCTGAAGAACAGCAACCCCTATCTCCATTCGCGCTGGGATGATGGGCGCGGCGTGTTCGTGCCCGGTGAGGCGCAGCAGCATTATCCGGTGCCGTTCCTCGGCTATATGGAATCGGCGCGCGTCAGCGAGAGCCGGGCCGGCGATTACGCGCCCGGCGACGTGATCGGCACCACCTTCGGCCACAAGACCGGCCACACCGCCGATCCGTTCCACGATCTGCTGGTGAAGCTGCCGGCCGATCTCGATCCGATCCTGGGCATCTATGTCGGCCAGATGGGGCCGATCGCGGCCAACGGCATCCTCCACGCCGACGCCGAGATGCTCGGGCCGAACGTGCCGTCGCTCGGCGCCGGCATCGCCGGGCGGCCGGCGCTGGTCATCGGCGCGGGGATCGTCGGGCTGTTCGTCGCCTTGTTCGCGCAAGGTGCCGGGGCAAGCGAGGTGGTGATCGCAGACCCGTCCGAATTTCGCCGGCTGCGCGCCACCTGCCTGGGCCTGACGGCGATGACCGAGGATCAGGCGTGGGCACATGCCAAGGCGCGCTGGCATCACGGCCCCGGCGATCGCGGCGCCGATCTCGTCTTCCAGACGCGGGCGGACAGTGCCAGCCTGCACGCCGCGATGCAGGCGCTGCGTCCGCAGGGCACGGTGATCGACCTCGCTTTCTACCAGGGCGGCGCGGACCGGCTGCGGCTGGGCGAGGAGTTCCACCATAACGGCCTCAACCTGCGCTGCGCCCAGATCAACCGCGTGCCGCGCGGGCTGAACTTCGCTTGGGACAAGCGCCGGCTGGCCGAGGCGACGATCGCGCTGCTGCGCACGCGCGGCGACGAGATCAAGGCGCAGCTCATCACCCATGTCGTGCCGATCGAGGAGGCGCCCGCCTTCCTCGCCCATCTCGTCGCGGATCGGCCCGAATTCCTCCAGATTGTGTTCAAGGTGGCCGATTGAACCCGGATATCCGCCCGCTGAACATCCTGTTCGTCTTCGCCTGGCTCGTGGTGGGCGGCGAGGAGACGGAGGTGCGGCTGCTCGCCGACGCGCTCGATCCGCGGCGCTACCGCATCGATGTGATCGCCTGCTTCCGCCGGCCCAATATGCCCGAGCAGACCCACAATCAGCTGCACGAGGCGGGCGTGCGGGTGGATACCAAGCCCTACCATCTCGGCTATGACGAGACGGTATCGTATCTCGCCTCGATCGTGCCGGGCTATGACATCGTCGTGTCCTGCCAGGATGTCGCCGATATCTACCCGGCGCTCGAACGGCTGGCGGTGCGGCCGCCGCTGATCGAGCATGGCGGGCTGGTGGCCGAGGCATTGTCCGGCCCCAAGCATTTCACCAGCCGCTATGTCGGGGTGTGCGCCAGCATCCGCGATGCCGCCGCCTCGCGAATGCCGGGGCGCGAGGCGGATGCGCGCGAAATCCCCTCGATGGTCGATACCGCCGCGTTCGATCCCGCGCGGCGCCTGCCGACCCGCGCGGCGCTGGGGATAGCGGAGGGCGTGCCGCTTATCGGCTGGCTCGGCCGGCTGGACCCCAAGAAGCGGGTAGAGGATTTCATCGCCGCCGCCGCGATCGTCCGCCGCACGCGCCCGACCGCGCGCTTCCTCGTGATCGGCGGGCCGGATGCGTTCATGCCGGATTATGCCGATCGGTTGCGCGATCAGGCGCGCGAGCTGGGGCTGGACGATGCGCTGCACTTCCTCGGCGACCGGGCCGACGTGCCCGATCTGCTGAGTGCGCTCGATATCTTCGTCTGGCTGTCGCGCGGCGAGGGGATGCCGCATGTGATCGCGGAAGCGGGCGCCGCCGCGCTGCCGGTGATCGCCACCGCCGACAATGGCACGCTGGAGCAGATCGACGACGGCCGCACCGGCTTGTTCGTGCCGCATGAGGATCCGCCGGCCGTAGCCGCCGCGATCGTTCGGCTGATCGACGATCCGGTGCTGCGCCGCCGGCTGGGCACCGGCCTGCAGGCCAAGGTGCATCGCGACTATGCGGTGGATGCGGTGGTGCCGCTGTGGACCGCCTTGTTCGAGGAACTGCGCCGCCCCCCGGCGAGCGACCCCGCCTTGTTCCGCAGCCTGTTCCACGGTGGTTTCGAAAGCTCAACCCATCGCCGGGCGCATGATCGCGGGCGGGTGGACGTGATCGCCGCCACCCACCACGACGTGCTGGCGGAGCAGGATTATCGCGCCTTGCAAGGCCACGGCATGTTCACCGTGCGCGATGGCGTGCGCTGGCACCTGATCGAGCGCACGCCGGGCCACTATGACTGGTCCAGCATGCGGCCGCAGCTGGAGGCGGCGCAGGCGAGCGGGACCGAGGTGATCTGGGATCTGCTGCATTATGGCTGGCCCGACGATGTCGACATCTGGAGCCCCGCCTTCGTCACCCGCTTCGCCGCCTTCGCCGCCGCCGCCGCGCGGGTGATCGGCGCCGCTACCACGGGCACGCGCTTCTACGCGCCGGTGAACGAGATATCCTTCTTCTCCTGGGGCGGCGGCGACGCGGCCTACCTCAATCCGTTCGCGCGCGGGCGCGGGTATGAACTGAAGGTGCAGCTGGCCCGCGCCGCCATCGCCGCGATGGAGGCGGTCCTCGCGATCGATCCGCAGGCGCGCTTCGTCCATGCCGATCCGGTCATCAACGTCGTCACCGATCCGCACCGCCCGCACGACGCCTTCCACGCCGAGGGGCACCGGCTGGCGCAATATCAGGGCTGGGATCTGCTCGCCGGCCGGATCTGGCCGCAGATCGGCGGGCGGCCGGCGCTGCTCGATATCGTCGGGGTCAATTTCTACCACAACAACCAGTGGATCCACGGCGGCCCGCCGATCGACCGCCACCACCCGCTCTACCGTCCGTTCCATCGCATCCTGGCCGAGATCCACGCCCGCTACGGCCGCCCGATCTTCATCGCCGAGACCGGGATCGAGGGCGATGCGCGCCCCGAATGGCTGGCTTATGTGTGCGACGAGGTGCGGCAGGCGATCGCCATCGGCGTGCCGGTGGCCGGCATCTGCCTCTACCCCGTGCTCGACCATCCGGGCTGGGACGATGATCGCTACTGCCCGAACGGCCTGCTGCACGACGAGGGGCTCGCCCCGCGCCGCGCCTTTGCTCCGCTCGCGCGGGAAATTGCGCGGCAGCAGGCGATCGGCTTCTACCCGGCCGCCACGTCCACCGCGAAGCCGATCCACATGGCGGAAAGCGCCACGCAGGAAGCGAGATAGAGCATGAAGCGCGGCCGCACCTTTTTCGGTCCGATATGGACCACGCTGTGCCCCGCACGGAGCGCGACATAGATCCAGGCGAGCGCGACCTGCGCGGTGCTGGCGTGGCCGCTCACCAGCAGCAGCGGCACCAGCGCGAAATAGAGCACCGGCATCTCGAAGAGGTTGGCCAGATTGTTCGCCGGCATCTCCACCGGGCGGAAATAGCGCATCGCCGCCGCGCTGTGGGCGAAGTCCTCCCGCGTCGGCGGATGGGCGCGCATGTGACCGAAGCGTTGGACGAACAGGGTCAACCACACCGCAAAGATCACCGCCACCAGTGCGAAGCTGGGCCAGAGTATCGCCATGTGCATCGTCGTTCTCTCCCCTGCCGGATGATCGATCCTAGCGCGTGATGCGGGATTGTCGCCACCCGATCGCCCGCTTACGCTCGATGGATGGCCGAGCGCGATCAGGATGCTGCGTTGCGCGAGACGGCGGCGCATCGCGGCTTTCGTCTGGTCAAGTCGCGCCGCCGCAAGTCCGGTGTCGGGGATTATGGCCGCTACGGGCTGGCGGATGCGAAGACGGGCACGGAATGCTTCGGCTTCGGTGCGGACGGGCTGACCGCCTCCGCCGAGGACATCGCCGCCTATCTGCGCGGCAGCGCCGCCGCGACCTGGCGCGTGTCGGCCGACGCGACACCCAACCCGCCACCCGCCACGCCGGCGCGGCCGGCCGAGGCGAAATCGCGCGAACGGGCGAAGACGGCACCCGCTGCGAAGGCGGAGCCGAAGCGTAAGGGGGAGCCGAAGCCGCCGCCACCCCCGCCCACGCCAAAGCGCATCCCGCCGCCACCGCAACTGGCGGTGCGCCCGGCGACGAAGGCCGACGCAGCCGCCATTGCCGCCTTGTTGCGGGAGATGGCGGTGACGCTGGACGATGCCGCCGTCGCCGGCCACATCGCCGCGCAGGCCCGCGCCAAGACGCCGCTGCTCGTCGCCGATCGTGGCGGGATCGTCGGCGTGCTCGACTGGCACGCGCTGCCGACGCTGCACCTCGGCGCGATCGGCCGCATCGCCGTGCTGCTGGTGGCGGAAAAGGGGCGGCGGCGCGGAACCGGACGCGCGCTCGTCGAGGCGGCAGCGGCGGCGATGGCCGAGCGGGACTGCACCGCGATCGAGGCGATCGGCGATATCGAGATCCGCAACGCCAACGGCTTCTTCCGCGCCACCGGCTTCACCCAGACGAGCTACCGGCTGGTGCGGTCGCTTTCGCCCCGCGCCACCTCGGCCCGGCGGAAGCAATCGGCGGAGTGATCGTTGACCATCCCCACCGCCTCCATCCACGCATAGACGATCGTCGGCCCGACGAACTTGAAACCGCGCGCCTTCAGCGCCTTCGAAACCTGTTCGGACAGAGGCGTCTTGGTCGGCAAGGCGATGCCGTCGCCCACCAGCGGCACGCCATCGGTGAAGCTCCAGCAGAAGTCGGCGAAGTCCTCCCCCGCATCACGCATCGCCAGCCAGGCGCGGGCGCCGCCGATCGTCGCCTCGATCTTCGCGCGGGAGCGGATGATGCCGGCATCGCCGAGGAGCCGGACGATATCCGCCTCGCCGAAACGCGCCACCGCCTCCGGATCGAAGCCGGCGAAGGCGGCGCGGAACGCCTCGCGCTTGCGCAGCACGGTGATCCAGGCAAGCCCCGCCTGAAAGCCGTCGAGCATCAGTTTCTCCCAGAGCGCGCGGCCATCGCGTTCCGGGACGCCCCATTCCTCGTCATGATAGGCGCACATCAACGGAGTGTGGCCGGCCCACGCGCAGCGCGTGGGCGTCACGCCACCATTTCGCCGGACAGCAGCGCCAGCGTCGCCTCGTCGCGCCGCCCCTCATACCAGCGATCGATCGCGGCGGCGAACAGGCGCTCGCCCCCGGCCTCCGCAAACAAGGTGAGCGAGGAGCGCAGCTTCACCGCGTCGACCGGCCCAAACACCGCCTCCGCATTGGTGCCGACGAGATCCTGCAACGCCGCCACGCACTCGCGCAGCCTGCCGCCGAGCAACGGGTGGGCGAGGTAGGCGCGCGCTTCGTCCAGCGATGCGATCGCATAATGGCGCGCCATCTCGCTGCGGCCCAGCCCGGCAAGCTGCGGGAAGACGAACCACATCCAGTGGCTGCGTTTCTGTCCGCGCCGTATCTCGGCGAGGGCGGTATCGAAGACGCCGGCCTGTGCGGCGACGAAACGATCGAGATCATGATTGTCCACGCACATCCCCCCTTCCTCGGCCCGTCATATTAGAACAAACGGGATACGTCGCAAGCCCCAAAGCGGGATCAGGCGGGCGCAAGCCCCGGCATCGCGTGGCCCGGCGGCATGGCCAGCTCGCCGCGCGAATAGGTGCCGATCAATATGCCCGCCGCCAGCACCCGCCCCGCCATCGCCGCGACGACATCGGCGCGGCCGGGGTTTGCGCCGATGTCGGGCGCTTCGGCCAGCGCGAACAGCTGAAACACATAATCGTGCTGGCCGTGGCCGGTGGGCGGGTCGGGCGGCAGCCAGCCTTCCGCCAGATAGCTGTTGCGGCCCACGTCGCGCCCGTCCGGCCCACCCGCGCCATCACGCGCGATCGCCCCCTCCGCCAGCCGCCGCTCGTCGCCCGGCAGACCCCAGACGACGGCATGAACCAGCGGCTGCGGCGCGGGCGCATCCGGATCCTCGACGATCAGCGCCAGCGCCCGCGTGCCCGCCGGCACCTCGCCCCACAGCAAAGGCGGGGAGATGCCGGCGCCATCGGCGGTGAAGCGTTCCGGCAGGCGCGCGCCCGCAGCGAAGGCCGGGCTGGAAAGATCGATCGCCTGCGACCCGAGCCCCAGATCGGCCTGCGCCACGACGAGCTTCTCGTGCCCGGCGCGCACATTGCGCAGCAGGGTGCCGAGCCAGTTGGGAATATGTTCGAGCATGATCGGCCTCCGATCAGCTGCAAACCCCCAGCCCGCCGGAACGCTCCCGCGCATTCGCGGATTGAACCGCAGTGAAGATCGCGACCTATAATGTGAACGGGGTGAACGGCCGCCTGCCCGTGCTGCTGCGCTGGCTGGATGAGACCGCGCCCGACGTGGTGTGCCTTCAGGAGCTGAAGGCGCCGCAGGAGAAATTTCCGGAAAGCGCGATCCGCGATGCCGGCTATGGCGCGATCTGGCAGGGGCAGAAAAGCTGGAACGGCGTCGCCATCCTCGCGCGCGGCAGCGACCCGCACGAAACCAACCGCGGCCTGCCCGGCGATCCCGAGGATCAGCAGAGCCGCTACATCGAGGCGGCGGTGAACGGGGTGCTCATCGGCGGTCTCTATCTGCCCAACGGCAATCCCAAGCCGGGGCCGAAGTTCGACTATAAGCTCGCCTGGATGGAGCGGCTGATCGTCCATGCCGCCGGCCTCGTCGCGCTCGATGCGCCGGTGGTGCTGGCGGGCGACTACAATGTGATGCCGACCGAGGCCGACGTCTACAAGCCGGAGCGATGGGTGGACGATGCGCTGTTCGCCCCCGAGGCGCGCGCCGCCTTCTTCCGCCTGCTCGATCAGGGCTGGACCGATGCGCTGCGCACGCTGCATCCGGGCGAGACGATCTATACCTTCTGGGATTATTTCCGGAATGCCTATGCGCGCGACGCCGGGCTGCGCATCGATCATCTGCTGCTCAACGCCCCCGCCGCCGCGCGCCTGGCCGGCGCCGGGGTGGATCGCGACGTGCGCGGCTGGGAGAAGAGCAGCGACCACGCGCCGACCTGGATCACGCTGGCCGACAAGCCCCGCCGCAAAGCCATGATGCGGCAGGCCAATGGCGAACTCGCCATTCGATCGACCCGGCAGGGGCTGATCGACATCGGCGACCGGGTGACGGCGTGGGTGGCGGCGCAAGGGACGCGCGACGGCCTGCTGACTTTGTTCTGCCGCCACACCTCCGCCTCGCTGCTGATCCAGGAGAATGCAGCGCCCGCCGCGCGTGCCGATCTGGAGGCCTATTTCGCCCGCATCGCGCCGGAGGACGCCCGCGCCTACGCGCATGACGAGGAGGGGCCGGACGACATGCCCGCCCATCTCCGCGCGGCGCTGACGCAGGTGCAGCTTTCGATCCCGCTGAGCGGCGGGCGCCTGGTGCTGGGCACATGGCAGGGCATCTATCTGTTCGAGCATCGCCGCCGCCCGCAGACGCGCAGCATCGCGCTGCACCTGATCGGCGCATGACGGCGGCGCTTATTCCCGGCCTCGCGCCGATGGAGGCGAAGCTCGTCGAGCGATTGCCGGACGAGGATGGCTGGCAATATGAGCCAAAGTGGGACGGCTTTCGCTGCCTCGCCTTCCGCGAAGGCGACACGATCGAGATCATGTCCAAGGCTGGCAAGTCGCTCGCGCGCTTCTTTCCGGAGATCGTGGCGATGCTCGGCCGGCTCGCCGCGCGCGATTTCGTGCTGGATGGCGAACTGATCCTGCCGATCGGCGAGATCCTGTCGTTCGATGCGTTGCAGGCGCGGCTGCATCCGGCGGAAAGCCGGATCGCCAAGCTGTCGGTGGAGACGCCGGCGCAGCTGATTCTGTTCGATTGCCTGCGCGCCGGGGGCACGGTGCTGCTCGACGAACCGCTCGCCACCCGCCGCGCCGCGCTGGAGCGGCTGCACGCCGGCGAGCGCGAGCCTGCCCTGCTGCTCTCGCCGCTGACACTGGACGCCGCCATCGCGACGGCGTGGCTCGATCATAGCGGCGGCGCGCTCGACGGAGTGGTCGCCAAGCGGCGCGACGAACCCTATCGGCCCGGCGAGCGGGCGATGCTGAAGGTGAAGCAGCACCGCTCCGCCGATTGCGTGGTCGGCGGCTTCCGCTTCGATCAGGCCCGCCGCTTCGTCGCCTCGCTGCTGCTCGGCTTGTATGACGATGGCGGGCGGCTGAACCATGTCGGCTTCACCGCGTCGCTGCCCGTGGCGGAGCGGCCCGCCTTGACCGAACGGCTGGCGGCGCTCGTCGCGGCGCCCGGTTTCACCGGCAAGGCGCCCGGCGGGCCGAGCCGGTGGAACGACGGCAAGGCCAGCGAGTGGCAGCCGCTCCGCCCCGAACTGGTGGTGGAGGTGCGCTACGATCAGGTGACCGGCGATCGTTTCCGCCACGGCACCCGGCTGCTGCGCTGGCGGCCGGACAAGGCGCCCGCGCAATGCCGTATGGAGCAGCTGCGCCACGAGCTGCGCCCGGCGGAACTCGGCCAGATCGTCGCCGGCTGGGCCGGTTAGCTAGAGCAGCTTGTCCAGCGTCAGCGGCAGATCGCGGATGCGCTTGCCGGTGGCGTTGTAGATCGCGTTCGCCACCGCCGCGCCCACCCCGGTGATGCCGATCTCGCCGATGCCGCGTGCGCCCAGCGGGCTGCGCGGATCGGGCGTGTCGGTCCAGAGGATCTCGATCTCCGGCACGTCGAGATGCACCGGCACATGATATTCGGCGAGCGAGGGGTTCATCACCCGGCCGTTGCGCTCGTCGAACAACGTCTCCTCGGTCAGCGCGAGGCCCAGCCCCATGATGATGCCGCCGCGAAACTGGCTGGCCGCCATCTTGGCGTTCAGGATACGCCCGCAATCGAATGACCCGAGAAAGCGCGACACGCGCGTCTCACCCGTGATCGCATTCACCCGAACTTCGCAGAATTGCGCGGCATAGGAGTGCATCGAATATTTCTGCACCTCCAGCGGCGCCGATGCGTCCGCCTCCACCGCCAGTTCCTCGCGTTGCGCACGGCCGAGGATCGAGGCGTAGCTCTCGTGGCGTCCAGGCTCGTCGCGCTTGGCCAGGCCGCCGTCGCGCGCCTCCACCTCGTCCGCCTTCAGTCCGGCCAGCGGCGAATCATTGCCGGCCAGCTTCAGCAGCTCGGCGAAGAGCTCGTCCGCCGCGGCCATCACGGCAGCGGCGATCGACGCGGTTTGCGACGAGCCGCCGGCCAGCGTGCCGTGCGGCAGGCTGGTATCGCCCAGCTCGAACGTCACCTGCTCGATCGCGAGGCCCAGCCGTTCGGCGGCGTGCTGCGCCTGTACCGTCGCGGTGCCCATGCCCATTTCGTGCGTCGCGCTCTGCACCAGCGCGCTGCCATCGGCGCGCAGGGTGATGCGCGCGGCGGCGCCGGGCATGCGGTAATAAGGATAGGTGCCGGTGGCGCAGCCCATGCCGATCAGCCACTCGCCCTCGCGCCGGCTGCCGGGCACATTGTTGCGACGGTCCCAGCCGAACCGCTCGGCGCCGCTGGCATAGGCCTCGACCAGATGCCGCGAGGAGAAATCCTTGCCCGATGTCGGATCCTTCTCCGGCTCGATCCGCCGGCGCAGTTCGATCGGATCGAGGCCGATCTTCTCCGCCAGCTCGTCCAGCGCGCATTCCAGCGCGAAGGTGCCGACCGATTCGCCCGGCGCGCGCATGAATGTGTTGGCGCGCATGTCCATGTCGGCCACCGCCTGCGACAGATGGAAGGTCTCCGCCGCATAGAGGTGGCGTGCGGGGAAGGTGAACTGCTCGGGGCAGCTGTTGTTCGTCGTCATCGCCACCACGCCGCTGTGGATCAGCGCGGTCAGCGTGCCGTCCGCCTTCGCGCCCAGCGCCACGCGCTGCTCGGTCAGCGTGCGGCCGCCGACGATGCGATACACCGCCTCGCGGCTCAGCATGATCCGCACCGGCCGCCCGGCCAGGCGCGATGCGGCGACCGCGAGGATCTGGTGATCCCACAGGCATTTGCCGCCGAAGCCGCCGCCGACATAGGGTGACAGCACGCGCACCTGATCGGGCTTGAGGCCGAAGATCATCGCCATCGTGCCGGCCACGCCGTTCACCAGCTGCGACGCGTCGTGGATGGTCAGGCTGTCCCCCTCCCACTTCACCGTGGCGGCGTGCAGCTCGATCGCATTATGGTTGTGGCGCGGGGTGGTGTAGGCCAGATCGACGCTGAACGGCGCCGCCTGCAACGCCGCCTCGGCATCGCCGATCTCGAACACGGGCGGCTCGCCCATGATCGACCCGGGCGGATGGGCGTTCGCCTTGGCGTCGGCGAAGGCGGTGATCGCCGGCGCGGTCTCGTAGCTGACGGCGATCAGCGTGGCGGCATAATCCGCCTGCTCCTGCGTCTCCGCCAGGATCAGCGCGATCGGCTGGCCGTTCCAGTGGATCTCCGCATCCTGCATGATCGGCAGGTCGCTGGCGCCCGCCGCGTCGGGCTTCGTCATCAGCAGCGGCGGCGGCGCCATCTTCGGGGCGTTGCGATAGGTCATCACCAGCGCGACGCCGGGCGCGGCCTCCGCCGCCGTCGTGTCGAGCGAGGCGATCCGGCCGCGCGCGATCGTGCTGTGGGCCAGCCCCGCATAGAGCAGCCCCTCCATCGGCACCTCGGCGGCAAAGCGCGCCTTGCCCTGCACCTTCAGCGGGCCGTCGATGCGGCTGACGGGCGCGCCGATCAGGCCGTGCTTCCGCATCAGCGGATCGGGCGTGCCGCCGGGTAGCCATTTTTCCGGCATCAGGCCGATCGCCGTCTTCATCACCGCCTGCGCAGCGTCCTGGATGATGCTCATGCCTCTGCTCCCCCGGCCGATGCCGGCGCGATGCCCATCAGCGCGCTGACGATCACGCGCTGGGCCAGTTCGATCTTGAAACCATTGTCGCGCAGCGGTGCGGCATCGGCCAGTTCCGCCTCGGCCGCCGCGCGGAAGGCGGCCTCGGTGGCAGGGCCGCCGCGCAGCGCCGCCTCCGCTTTGGCCGCGCGCCACGGCTTGTGCGCCACGCCGCCCAGCGCCAACCGCACGTCGCGCACCCGCCCATCCGCCACGTCGATCGCCGCCGCGACGGAGACGAGCGCGAAGGCGTAGCTCGCCCGGTCCCGCACCTTGCGGTAGGTCGATCGCGCGGCGAACGGCAGCGGCGGCAGCTCCACCGCGGTGATCAGCTCGCCGGGCGCGAGGCTGGTGTCACGCTCCGGGCTGTCGCCGGGCAGCCGGTGCAGCTCGCCGAACGGCAGCGTGCGCGCGCCCCCCGGCCCGTCGATATGGACGATCGCGTCCAGCGCGGCGAGCGCCACGCACATGTCCGACGGGTGCGTCGCCACGCAGGCGGGCGATGCGCCCAAGATCGCGTGGATGCGGTTGAAGCCGCCGACCGCGTCGCAGCCGGCGCGCGGCGCCCGCTTGTTGCAGTGCGCCGCATCGTCGTAGAAATAATAGCAGCGGGTGCGCTGGAGCAGGTTGCCGCCCACCGTCGCCATGTTGCGGATCTGCGCGCTCGCCCCCGCCAGGATCGCGCGCGCCAGCATCGGGTAACGCGCCCGCACCGTCGGGTCGGCCGCCACGGCGGTGTTCTTCGCCGCGGCGCCGATCAGCAGGCCACCATCCTCGCGCGGCACGATGCCGGTCGACAGGCCGGTCACGTCGATCAGCGCCGCGGGCCGGGCGATCGTCTCGCGCATCAGATCGACCAGGTTGGTGCCGCCGCCGAGATACATCGCGCCGCGCGCCTCGCCCGCCAGCCGGATCGCGCCGGCCGCATCCTCGGCCCGCGCATAGGTGAACGGGGTCATATCGCCGCCTCCGCAAAGCTGGCCGATACCGCCGCGACGATGCCGTTATAGGCGCCGCAGCGGCAGAGATTGCCGCTCATCCGCTCGCGCAGTTCGTCATGATCGAGCGTGATCGTTTCGGCCGACAGATCGGCGGTGACGGCGCTCGGGATGCCGCGCCTGATCTCGGCCGCCATGCCGATCGCCGAGCAGATCTGGCCCGGCGTGCAATAGCCGCACTGGAAGCCGTCATGCGCGACGAAGGCGGCTTGCAGCGGATGCAGGCCATCCTCGCCCGCCAGCCCCTCGATCGTGGTGATCGAACGGCCCTGATATTGCACCGCCAGCGCCAGGCAGGCGTTGATCCGCTCGCCCTCCACCAGCACCGTGCAGGCGCCGCACGCGCCCTGGTTGCAGCCCTTCTTGCTGCCGGGCAGCGCCAGCTGCTCGCGCAGCAGGTCCAGCAGCGAGGTGCGCAGATCGAAGTCCGCTTCGACGGACCGGCCGTTGATCGTGAAATGCATGGAACGCCTCGTGATCGGAGGAGGGGGTAATTAGCCTGACGGGGATGCTGATGCCAAGAGGCGGAGGGCGATCATGCGCCCGGCTGCCGCGCCCGCGCGCCCTTGTGCAGCACGGCGGAAAGCTGCTCGATCGAATAGGGCTTGTGCAGCAGTTCGAAGCCGTGGGTGCCGTTCTTCGCCAGCACGGTGCTGTAGCCGCTGGTCAGCACCACGGGCAGGCCGGGATATTGCCGGCGGACGATCTCGCCCAGTTCCACCCCGGTCATGCCCGGCATCATCACGTCGGAAAACACCACGTCGAAGCGGCCGGCATCCTTTTCCAGCTCGGCCAGCGCGGCTGCGGCATCATGGGCCAGCACCGTGCCGTGGCCCAGCTCGCGCAGGGCCTGCACGGCGAACTCGCCCACCGCCAGATTATCCTCCACCACCAGCACGCAGGCGCCGCGCCGCGCCACCGGCGTCTCCCGCGTCGGCGCGATCGGCGCCGCGTCCCGCTCCACCCGCGGCAGGTACAGAGTGAAGGTCGATCCCTCGTTTTCCACGCTGCGCACCAGCACGTCGCCACCCGATTGCTTGGCGAAGCCGAACACCTGGCTGAGGCCGAGCCCGGTGCCCCGGCCCACCTCCTTGGTGGTGAAGAACGGCTCGAATATCTGGCCCACCTTGTCCGCCGCTATGCCGGACCCGTTATCGGTGATCGATATCGCCACGAAATCGCCCTCCACCGGCGGGTGCGATCGCGTCGCGGGCATCTGCGTCACCTGTTCCAGCGCGATCGTGATCGTGCCGCTGCCCTCCATCGCATCGCGCGCGTTCACCGCCATGTTAACCAGCGCGGTATCGAACTGGCTGGGATCGGCGTCGACGAAACAGGGTGTCGCGCACGGCCGGATCGTCACCGCGATCTGCGATCCGGTGAGGCTGTGGAGCATGTCGCGCAACGCCTCGACATTCCGGCTGACGTCGAACACCACCGGTTGCAGCGCCTGACGGGGGGCGAAGGCGAGCAGCTGGCTGGTCAGCTTCACCGCCCGATCCGCCGTATCGGATATGGCATCGGTATAGCGGCGGCGCTTTTCCTCGCTCAGCTCCGAGCGGCGCAGCAGGTCGACCGATCCCTTGATGACGGTCAGCAGATTGTTGAAATCATGCGCGACGCCGCCGGTCAGCTGGCCGATCGCCTCCACCTTCTGCGACTGGCGCAGCGCCTCCTCGGTCCGGATGCGCGCATCCACCTCGCGGGCGACATGCTCCTCCAGCGTGGCGTTCAGCTCTCGCATCTCCTCGTCGGCCCGCCGTTTCTCGGTGCGGTCGCGCAGCACCTTCACGAAGCCGGTCGCCTCGTCCGCCTCGCTGCGCAGCACCGTCACCTCCCCATCGGCCCAGAAGCGCGCGTCGTCCTTGCGGCGATGCCACCGCTCGTCGCGGGCGGTTCCGCTATGCAGCGCCGCCTCGCGCTCCATCGCCGGCTGGCCGACCGCAACGTCCTCCGGCGTGAAGAAGCGATCCATCGGCTGGCCGAGCATTTCCGCCTCGCTCCACCCGAGTATGCGGCGGGCACCCTCGTTCCAGCGGGTGACGAGGCCGTCCAGATCGGTCGCGACGATCGCATAGTCGATCGCACTGTCGAGGATCTGGCGATTGCGCACTTCCTCGGCATGCTGGGCCCGCGCCATCAGGACGCGCTCGGTCGTCTCGCTCGTCAGGCACAGCATAGCGCAGACCTGCCCTGCCTCGTCGAAGATGGGCGTGAACGAGAAGGACCACCACGTTTCTTCGGGCGCGCCGTAACGCGCCATCGGGATGAAGAAATCCTCCATCTCGCTCGCCTCCCCGGCCAGCGCCAGCGCCACCAGCGCCTCTACCGACGGCCAGGCATCCGCCCACAGGTCGGGAAAGCGCGCGCCCATCGCCCGGTCCACGCGCGGGCCGAGCAGCGGCGCATAGGCATCGTTGAAGAAGAATGTCTGGCTCTCGCCCCACGACAGATACAGCGACTCCGGCGAAGCGAGGATGTAGCGCAGCATCACCCGCAACGACGCCGGCCAGCTTTCGGGCAAGCCCAGCGGGTGCGGCGACCAGTCGACCTGCTGGAGGAGTTCGGCGGCATGGCCGGTGCGGCTGCTGAACGTCAACGCGATCTCTTCCTGCATGCGGCACATGATGCGTGGCGCGGATGGCATGTGGGCGGTCGCTTGATCGATCCGGGTTCCGGGAACAGGGCCGTCCGTCGGTGCCGGTGTCACGTGATCCCTGTTACCCTAACCTATGATCGCATAGCGCCCCGCTAGGGCGTCTGTTCCCTCGGCATGGCACGCTGTCGGCGATCCACCGTCTGCCCGGCCGCACGATCGATCGCGGCGAGCGCCATCCGCGCCGCCCGGCGCGCCCCTTCCCAGGCGCCCGCGTCGCCTTCCGACAGCGCAAGCCACTCACGGCTGACCTCCGCAAAACCGAGCGTTCCGGCCAACCCCGCGACGCGATGCGCCAACCCCGCATCGTCGCCGCGATCATGGCGGTAGATCGCGTCCGCCAATTGCGCGCGAAAGCCGGCGATCATGCCGCCGATCGCCTCGTGGCCGAACGCCGCCTCCAGTCGGCGAGCGCCAGCCAGCAGGTCGCCAGGCCGCCAGCGGCGGATCGCATCGACCACCTCGTTCGGCGTATCGCTAGCGACATGATCGTCGATGCGACGATCGTCCGATCGTGGTGGCCGCCGGAGGCCGTAGGCGATCAACGGGGTGGTACATGCCGCCGCCTCGAGTCGCCGCACCAGATCGGGCAGATCGTCGCCGGTCTCCTGATCCGATCCGTCCGCCAGGATCACGGCCGGCGCCGCGCTGCCCGCCTGTGCCACGCACGCCGCCACGCTGCTCAGGCAGGCCACGGTCCAGCCATCGGCCTGCAAGGCCTTCGCCAGCGGCTCCGTTCGTCCCGTATCGCTTCTGGAGAAAAGCAGGATCAACGCTTTATTTACCACCGAAACGGATACCTCTCGCAGAAATCACCGGTCGACGGCGCATCTTGTAACGAATCCACGATGAAAATGCTTCACAATGGATATAGCAGTACCGGAAGTCGGTTGCCGGAATCGGGGGACGTAAGTGGAACGGGGCGGCCATGTGCTTATTGCTGACGATCACCCGCTCACGCGGGAGGGTCTTTCTCTGGCCGTGCGCTCCGCCATACCCGGCATAGTGGTGGTGACGGCGGGAACGATCGCGGAAGCGGAGGCGGCTCTTGCCACGCGCAAGGGCTTTCGATTGATCCTGCTCGATTTCATGCTGCCCGATGCTCACGGCTATTCTGGCTTTCTTCGGTTGCAGCATTTGGCCGAACAGACGCCGATCGCCGTCGTTACGGCGCGAGAGGATGTGCAACTGGTCGAAGCGGCGCAGGCACTGGGTGCCGCCGGCTTTCTGTTCAAGAGCAGGCCGCTCGACGAGATCGCCGCCGCCGTTCGCCAAATCGATGCCGGGCAGACGATCTTCCCGCCGCGCACGCGCTCCAACGATGTCATCGCCAATGCCCGCGCGCGGCTCGGCGCCTTGTCCGGCGCGCAGCTTAAGGTGCTGCTGGCGATGGCCGACGGGCGGCTGAACAAGCAGATCGCCAACGATCTCGCCATCACCGAGGCGACGGTGAAGGCGCATCTCACCGCCGTGTTCCGCAAGCTTGGCGTGAACAATCGCACGCAGGCGCTGCTCGCCATGCAGCCGCTGCTCGGCGACGGCGCGCCGCAGGCCGAGGCGTGACCCAGCGCGAGCGGCGAGCCGATCTCGCCGGCCGCGCGCCCTCGCTGGCGCGCGCGCTGGCCGGCGTGATGATCGTGCCGCTCCTGTTCGTCGCGATGCTGCTGTGGCTCGGCACCGAATATCGCCGGGCGGAAGCGGTGCGGACCGGGGTGCGAGCCTCCTTCGCCCGGCGGATCGATGCCATTTCCCTGTTGTCCCGGATGCGCGATGCGGAAACCAGCCAGCGCGGCTTCCTGATTACCGGCGACCCTGCCTTCCTCGTCCCCTATGAACCGGCCCGCGCCGCGATCATGCGCGAATTGATGACCGATCGGCCCGTGGTGATCGGCCCCGCTCAGGCGCTCCGTCGCACGCGGCTGCACGATCTGACGATGCAGAAGTTCGCCGAGATGGATCGCCTGATCGCCGTGCGCCGCAACACCGGCCTCGCGGCGGCGGTGCAGGAGGTGCAGCGCGGCTATGGCAAGCGGCTGATGGATCGCATGCGCGCAATCGCGGGCGAGATGATCGTGGAGGAGGCGCGATATGGCGACAGCCAGGTGGCGCGCTATACCGAACGCAGCCAGCATATCCGCGATCTCGGCTGGGGGCTGATCCTGGCGGCCAGCGTCCTGCTGCTGATCGGCATGGTGCTGCTGATTCGGCTGCGGCGGGCGCGCTATGCGGCGGTGGTGCAGGCGTTCGAGGCGGGCGAGCGCAACCGCACGATCCTGGACAGCACGATCGATGCGATCCTGATCCTCAATCCCAGCGGCACGATCGAGACGATGAACGCCGCCGCCACCGCGATGCTCGGCTACACCGCCAACGAACTCTCCCGCCGCGACATTTCCGTCCTGCTGGATATCGCGGCGGGCGAAGGCAGCTTCCACAATCGCATCGGGCTGGTCGACGGGCAGCTGCGCACCTCCTTCATCCCCGATCGCATGGCGCTGCACCGCGACGGCCGCAGGATCCCGGTCGATGTCGCGATGGGGGTGATGAGCCTGCCCAGCGGCGATCATATCGTCGCCTCGCTGCGCGACATATCGGAACGCAAGCGGGTGGAGCGGCTGAAGGACGATCTGATGTCCACCGTCAGCCACGAACTGCGCACCCCGCTCACCTCGGTGGTCGGCGCGCTCGGCCTCCTGCGCGCGGGGTCGGCCGGAACGCTGCCGGATGCGGCAGGGAGGCTGATCGAGATCGCCGAGAATAATTCCCGCCGGCTGATCCGCCTCATCAACGACATGCTCGACATCGACCGGATCGAATCGGGCAAGCTGCACATCGAGCGCGGTCCGGTCGATCTGTGCGACGTGCTGCGCCAGGCCTACGAAGGCAGCGAGGGGCTGGCCGCCACCGCCGGCGTGCGGCTCGCCTGCGATATGCCGCCCGGGCAGGTGATCGTGGCGGGCGATGGCGACCGCCTGCTCCAGGTCCTCACCAACCTCGCCTCCAATGCCGTCCGCGCCTCGCCGCCGGGCGGCACGGTGACGTTCGGCCTCACCGTATCGGGCAACGGCAAGGCGCTCGTCACGGTGGACGATGAAGGCGCCGGCATCCCGCAGGCGTTCCGCGAACGCATCTTCGGCCGGTTCGAGCGCGCCGAACATGACGAGGGCACCGTCGGCACCGGCCTCGGCCTCGCCATCTCGCGGGAGATCATCGCGCGGCACGACGGCACCATCTGGTTCGAGGATCGGCCCGGCGGCGGCACCCGCTTCGCCTTTTCGCTCGACGTGCGGCGCTCCGCCATCCCTTCCGCCGAAGCGGACGGCGTACGCCTCCTGATCTGCGAGGATGACGACGGCATCGCCGCGGTGCTGGCGGCCTTCGTCGAGCGCGAGGGCTATGCCAGCGATCGCGTCGCCACGGCGGAGGCGGCGCGGATCGCCGTGCAGGAACGGGATTATAGCGCCCTGCTGCTCGATCTGAAACTGCCCGGCGAGGGTGGCCTGTCGCTCGCCCGCACGCTCCGGGAC
>CAXTTS010000010.1:0-3791 GCA_964247265.1 uncultured Sphingomonadaceae bacterium | reverse complement strand
ATCGTGTCGGCCAGTTCGCCGGAGGGGCTGGGTGACGCCTTGCCGCTCGACATCGTCGACTGGATCCAGAAGCCGCTCGATCCCAGCCGGTTCGAGCTGGCGCTGCGCACCGCGCTCAGCCGCTCGGGCACGAAGCGGCCGACGATCCTGCATCTGGACGACGATCCCGATGTGCTCGATGTCGTCGCCACCGGCCTCCAGCCGGAGGCGCGCATCCTGAAGGCGACCAGCCTCGCCGCCGCGCGCACCCTGTTGCAGACGATCTCGCCCGACGTCGCGATCCTCGATCTCCAGCTGGAGGACGGCTCCGGCCTCGATCTGCTGCCGATGCTGATGGATGAGAAGGGCCTCGCCATACCGACGATCGTCTATTCCGCGCAGGATATCAGCGCCGATGCCGCGCGGCAGGTCGATGCGGTGCTGGTGAAGGCGCGCGGATCGCTGCCCGATCTCGCCGCCACGGTGCGCCGCGTCGTCCGCCAGCGGGCGGACGAGGCATGACCGGCCCGATGCAGATCCTCTATGTCGACGACGATGACGATATCCGCGCGATCGTCGAGATGGCGCTGGGGCTCGATCCGTCGATCCGGGTGCGGGTGGCATCCGGCGGTCAGGCGGCGCTCGCCTTGCTCGCGCGCGACGGCTGGCGACCCGACGCGATCCTGCTCGACGTGATGATGCCGGGCATGGACGGCCCCACGCTGATGACCCATCTGCGCCGGCAGGCCGATCTGGCTACCACGCCGATCCTGTTCATGACGGCGCGCGGCCGGGCCGCCGACGTCACCCGCTATATGGAGCAGGGGGCGGCGGGCGTGATCCTGAAGCCGTTCGATCCGGTCACGCTCGCCCAGCAGATCCGCGCGCTCGTCTCCGCGGGCCGGCCGGGCTAGGCGCGCCTGCGGATCAGCGCATCGGCCAGCGCGCCGAACAGGCTGCCGATGCCCGCCCACAACACGCCTTGCGTGGCGAGCGAGGCGATGCGGAAATCCCACAACACCACCGCCGGGAAGGTGGCCGGCACCTCGTCGATCGTCGGCAGGAACAGCTGGATCACGCCGATCGCCACCACGAACAGCCCGGCCGCCGCCAGCGCCGCGTTGAACGCGCCCAGCCGACCGGCCAGCGCGGTCCGCGCGCGCAGCGCGAACAGCAGGCACAGGATGGCGCCGCCGGTCATCGCGAAATAGGCGGCGGTGCGCAGCGCCACCGTTTCGTGCAGGCCGACGGCCGGCGGGGTCGGCCGATATTTCAGCGCCGGCACCAGCGCCATCACCAGAAAGGCGCCTACCGCCAGCAGCAGCGCCAGCGAACGCGGCCCGATCCGTACCAGCCGCCCATAGGCGGCGGCGAAGACGAGCGCGAAGATGCCACCCACCGCGGCCCCGTAGAGCGTCAGCGCGGTCAGCAGGCCGATCCCCTTCTGGGTCGCGCGGCTGACCAGCTCCGGCTCGTCGGCCGCCGCCATCGCATGGCCGGCATGGGCATGCGCGGCCTCGAAGGCGATCGCCAGATCCACTTGCGGCTCAGCGAAGATGCGGGCGAAGAACGTGGCGAGCAGCGCGGCCACCACACCGGCCAGCATCCCGCGCAGCAACAGGTCACGAGACATGGCAGCCCGCCTCAGTGGCAGGGAAAGCCGAGCAGATGCCGCCCGTCATGGACGAACTCGTGGACATACATGCCGCTGAACAGCGCGTAGGCGCCCTGTTCGGTGCTGACGAAATACAGCAGGATCATCGCCAGCACGAGGCCGAACGCCGCCCAAGGCGCCAGATCGCGCAGCGGGATCGCGGTCGCCCCGGCGATCGGCACGAAGCGATCGTCGCTGAACAGGCTATCGTTAAGCAGCGCGGTGCCGGCCATCATCTAATCCTTTCGGGATTTCGCGTCCCATCATGTCGGCGTAATCGACCGGGAAAGGTCTGGCTCTCGACAGCCGGGGCGGCTGGACGATAACAGTGGCGCGACCGCGCCGGAATTGCACCGGCTTCTTTCCCAGCTCGCCGCGTTCCGCTCTGGCGGCAAACCTCCGGGGCGTCAATCATCGCATGGAGCCCGCTTGGCTACGCGCCTGACCTTCCTCTGCGCCGCGCCCACCCCGTCGCTGCGCGCGGGCGGCTTCCCCGCCCCGGAAGAGCCGGCGGAGGAGGCCGCCCTCCGGCGACTGGCGGACCAGCCACTCGATATAGGCCGGTGCGATCGTGCCGCGATCGCCCCATCCCGCGCGGCGCGCGAGACGGCAGGGTCGCTCGGCATCGCCGCCGACGTGGACGAACGGCTGCGAGATACCGGCTGGGGCGCGTGGAGCGGGCGGGGCTTTGCGGAGGTGCAGGCAGCGGCGCCGAATGCCCTCGCCGCATGGCTCGCCTCGCCGGGCGCGGCCGTGCCCGGCGGCGAGGCGATGGACGCGGTGGTGGCGCGCACCGCCGGCTGGCTGGCCGAACAGGCGGCAGGGTCCGGCGCGGTGCTGGCGATCACCCACGCGATGGTCATCCGCGCGGCGCTTGCCGCCGCGCTCGACCTGCCGGTCGCCGGGGTGATGCGGATCGACATCGCCCCGCTCTCGCTCACGCGCCTCTCCTTCCATCGCGGCTGGCGGTTGCAGGGGCTGGGTGGCGACGGGCGCCGGCGTTGACGCCCGCGCCGGTTCCGTTCTACGGCGACGGCGCAGCCTGGGAGGAAGCCGGTGCAAACCCGGCACGGTCGCGCCACTGTAATCGCCACGCGGCTTTCCGCTGTCGAAAGTCAGACCTTCCCTCGGCGCTACGGTTTCGGACGGGACGCGAAATCCCGGGAAGGAGTGAGCATGGCCCGGCGGCTTGCCGCATCGCTGCCGCCGGTCAAGCGGCACGCTGGCCCGCGTCCGTGAACCGTCGCGGCGCATGCCCTTCCTTGGCCGAACCGATGGAGACCGGCGACGGCCTGCTGGTGCGGCTGCCCCGCCCGGATCAGGGCTATGCGCCCGCCGCGCTGGCCGCGCTGGCGCGGGCCGCCGGCGAACATGGCAATGGCGCGATCGAGGTGACGGCGCGCGGCAACCTGCAACTGCGCGGCCTTTGCGATCGCACGGTGCCGGGGCTGGCGGCGGCGATCGCGCGGATCGGCATCCCGGTGCCGACCGGCCCAGCCGTCGAATGTGATCCGCTCGCCGGGATCGACCCCGCGATCAAGCGCGATCCGCTGCCGATCGCCACCGCCATACGGACCGCGATCGCCGCGATGCCGGCCGACCTGCGCCTCGCGCCGAAGCTGTCGATCGTGATCGACGGCGGCGGGTGCCTGCCGCTCGAGGCGCTCGCGGCCGACATCCGGCTCGCCGCCAGCGCCGCCGGCTGGGCGATCGCGCTGGGCGGCACGGGGCAAAGCGCCACGCCCTCTGCGGAGATAACGCCCGATGCGGCGGCCGCCGGCGTGAAGCGCCTGATCGAGCGCATCGCCGCATACGGCCCGGCGGCCCGCGCCCGCGACATTCTCGCGGCAGAGGGCATGGCGTGGTTCGCCCCGGAAGACGGCATGAACCAGCCCGAACAACCGCATGAAATCCGCGCGCCGGGGGCAGACATCCACGGCCCTCACCCCTGCACCGAGGGGCTGGTCGCGATCGGCATCGGCCTGCCCTTCGGCCATATCGCGGCGGAGGATCTTGTGGCGCTGTGCAGGCTGTCGGCGGATGCCGGCGCCGGCGACATCCGCCCCTGCCTCGGCCGCGCGCTGCTCGTCACCGGCCTGACGCGCGAGGCCGCCGCCGGCCTGAACGAAGCCGTGAGCGCCGCCGTGGCCGACATCCA
>CAXTTS010000009.1:0-33736 GCA_964247265.1 uncultured Sphingomonadaceae bacterium | reverse complement strand
ATCCGGCTGGTGGAGATCGATGCGATCGGCCCGGTGCCGCTCGCCGCGATGCTGCTGGCCGACATGGGCGCCGAGATCGTGCGCGTGGCGCGTCCGCCGCATGCCGGCGCGGCGTGGGACGACGTCGGCGGCGCGGTGATCCACCGCAGCCGCAGCGTGGCCTATGCCGACCTGAAATCACCCGGCGATCGCGCGGTCGTGCTCGATCTGATCGCGGGGGCCGACGGGCTGATCGAGGGGTATCGGCCGGGTGTGATGGAGCGGCTGGGGCTGGGGCCGGACATCTGCCTCGCGCGCAATCCGCGGCTGGTGTTCGTGCGGATGACGGGCTGGGGGCAGACCGGGCCGATGGCGCCGCGTGCCGGCCATGACATCAACTATATCGCGCTGACCGGCGCGCTGCACGCGATGGGGGAGCCGGACGGGCCGCCGCCGGTGCCGCTGAACCTGGTGGGCGATTATGGCGGCGGCGCGATGTTCGCCGTCACCGGACTGCTCGCGGCGCTGCTCTCCGCCAAGGCTACGGGGCAGGGGCAGGTGGTCGATATCGCGATGACGGACGGCGTGGCATCGCTGATGAGCCTGTTCTACGCCTTCCATGCGAGCGGCCTGCATGTCGATCGGGCCGGCAGCAACCTGCTGGACGGAGGGGCGCCTTTCTATCGCTGCTATGCGTGCGCCGATGGCGGGCATGTGGCAGTGGGCGCTTTGGAGCCGCAATTCTTCGCGCTGCTGCTGGATGGCCTCGGCATCCCGCGCGATCGGTACGTGCAGAACGATCCCGCCGGGTGGCCGGCGATGGCGGCCGATTTCACCGCAGCTTTCGCCACGCGCCCGCGTGACGAATGGGCGGCGGTATTCGACGGCACGGATGCCTGCGTCGCGCCCGTGCTGTCGCTGGCGGAGGCACCGCAGCACCCGCACAACCAGGCGCGCGCCACCTTCGTGCCGCGCGGTGGGTTCGACCAGCCGGCGCCGGCTCCGCGCTTCTCCGTCACGCCGCCGGCGATCACCGAGCCTGAGACTCTCCCGATCGGAGATGCCGCCGCGCGCTGGCGCTGAGGACCTTACGCTTCGGCAATGCATTTTCACGACCTATCCTCGGATGGGTGGCGCACTCGGCGGCCCGGCCTTTGTCTGGTCGCAGGGTCAATCGACCAGACCGGCGAATTGCCGGGACATGGCCGGATCGACAAGGTTCGCGAGAGGATGAGAATGACGACGTTTCGTTCGCAACGGGTGCTTCTGACGGCGGGCCTGATGCTGGGCTGTGCCACTCAGGCGATGGCGCAAAGCGCGCCCAACGATATTGTTTCCGCCCCCAACCAGTCGAGCGTCGCGACCGCGCCGCAGCCGACGCCGAACGCAGCGCCATCCAGCGCCGTCGACGCCGGCGCGCAGGTGACGAACGCCGCCAGCTCGGGCGCGGCCAGCGCGGACACGGCGAGTGCCACCACAGCTGATTATGCGCCGAGCGGCGACATCGTCGTCACCGCCCGGCGTCGTGACGAGCGGCTGCAGGACGTGCCGATCTCGGTCAGCGCCTTTTCGAACGCCGCGCTGGAGCGCAGCAACGTGCAGACTCTGGCGGACATCCGCACGATCACTCCAGGCCTGACGTTCAGCTCCGAAGGCGGCAAGGACAATGTGTCGCTCACCTTGCGCGGCATCGGCCAGATCCCGCTGGGCGAGGCGACTCCAGGCGTCGTCACCTATTTCGCCAACGTGCCGCTGCCGTCGATCGGATCGAACGTGCCGACCTTCGACGTGGGCAGCGTGCAGGTGCTCAAGGGTCCGCAGGGCACCTTGTTCGGCCGCAACACGCTCGGCGGCGCGGTGCTCATCGGGCCGGAGGCGCCGAACTACGACCTGGGCGGCTATGTCGAGGGCACCTACGGCAATTACGACTATCGCGAGGTGCAGGGCGCGATCAACATTCCGATCATCGCGGACAAGGTGGCGGTGCGCGCAGCCGGCCAGATCCGCCGGCGTGATCCGCTGATCTACGCGATCGGCGGCGGAGACGGCTTCAACGACGTCCATCAGGACAGCTACCGCGTCTCACTGCTGCTGACGCCGACCGACTGGCTGAAGAGCACGACGATCTACGATCGTTTCAAGGCGAACGAAGCCTCGTCCGGCTATTTTCTGCTGCGTCAGAACTTCAGCTTCACCAATCTGTTCGCGCCTTCGGTCGGCCCGGTGGCGGGCGGCATTATCGGCGGGTCGCTCGATCGGCAGATCCAGGGCTATCTGACGACGCAGGGGCAAAATTTCTACGGATCGTTCGCCGACAGCGCCGGCAACGGCCGCGCCAATCGCCGCGCGGAGGGCATCACCAACGATACCTCCGCCACGTTCGGCCCGTTCACGCTGCGCAACATCTTCGGCTATCGCAGGAACCGCAGCGATCAGCTCATCAACACTGCCGCGACCGGGCCGACGACACTGCCGGGTGCCCTGTCCGGCAGCCCGCAGGACGTGCCGTTCACGATCTTCCACGCCGCCGCGCTGATCCAGCGGCAATATCTGACCAACGAGTTCCAGTTCCTCGGTACATGGGACAGGTTCAACTTCATCGTCGGCGGCTTCTACAACAATGACAAGCCGGACGGGGTATCGGGCTCCACCTTCGAGGCATTCACCACCCCGGGCGCGCCTGCATCGGTGGTAACGTCGCATGTGCGTAACAAGAACTATGCCGCGTTCGCGCAGGGCACCTACAAGATTACCGATACGCTGAGCGCGACGGCCGGCATCCGCTACAGCTGGGATCGCGTTTCGGCCTGCGGCGGCGCGATCGGCACCGCTTATGCGACGGATGCGCAATGCCGCGCGATCGCCTCGACCGGCGCCTTGGACGGCGTCGGTATCGTCACCAACAAGGGAGAGGCGCCGAGCTGGACGCTGGGGCTGGACTGGAAGGCGACACCTGACCTGCTGCTCTATGTGGTCAGCCGGCGCGGCTATCGCGGCGTGAACGTCAACACGCCGCTGTTCGAGACGGCCTTCACCACCGGCGGCACCAATCCGGCCTGCGGCTTCGGCACCGGCCAGTGCACCGACCTGCGGGCCGTGCAGAAGACCGGCGAGGAAAAGCTGACCGACGTCGAGGTTGGGGAAAAGTGGGATTTCCAGGCCGGCGGCGGGCGCGGCCGGATCAACATGGCGGCGTTCTACAGCAAGTATAAGAATGCGCTTCAGTTCCTGAACGTGCAGTCGATCGTGCCGGCGAGCGCGCCTGACAATCCCACGAACGCATCGGTGGGCGCCAACGCCGCCAACCTGACGATCTACGGCGTGGAAGCCGAGGCATCGTTCAGCCCGAGCCGCAACCTGACCGTATCGTTCAACGGCGCCTATACGCATGTGAAGGTCGACAGCGTCGAGCTGCCGGCGATCACCGGCATCGTGTTCACCAAGGACAGCGTGAACAAATATTCGCCGAGCTTCTCCGGCACCGCCAGCGCCAGCTGGACCTTGCCGTTCCAGCCGCTCGACGGGCAGGTGATCCTCAACGGCGACGTGTTCATGACGGCCGATTATGGCGGCCAATATGGCGAGAAGCTGCCGGGCTATCAGCTCGTCAACATGCGGCTGGACTGGAAGGGCATCGCCGGCAGCGGGCTGGATCTCTCGGCCTTCGTGCGCAACCTGACCAAGGAGCGGTACTTCGCCGCGGCGGACGTCTTGCTGAGCAGCTTCCCGGTGAACTCCGTGGCGGTGGGCGATCCGCGCACCTACGGCGTTTCCGCACGCTACCGCTTCTAGGATGAAGCTCGGCACCTGCCACCTCTGGGGGAATGACCTCGCCGCATTTCGCGACGAGGTGCGGCTGGCGGCCGAGCTGGGCTATGATGTGATCGGGGTAGGGGATTCCCCCGCCGGGTGGCACGAGCTGTACGTCTCGCTGACGCTGGCGGCGCTGGATGCGCCGCTAGCAACGATCGCGCCATTGGTGACGTCACCCTTCCTGCGCCACCCGCTGGCGACGGCCAACGCGCTCTGCTCGTTGCAGGATCTGAGCGGCGGGCGGGTGGCGCTGGGACTGGCGACGGGGGGCAGCTCGATCCTGGCGATCGGGCGGCCGCCGGCCACGCAGGCGGAGATCCGGGCGGAGATCGCTGCGTTGAAGGGGCTGTTCGCCGGCGAGGCGATCGAATGGCAGGGCGCCTCGGTGAAGCCGCTGCGTTTCCCCCGCGCGGTGCCGATCTATTATTCCGCATTCGGCCCCAAGGCGCTGGCGCTGGCGGGCGAGCAGGCGGACGGGGTGATCCTGTTCGCCGGCACGCAGGGGCTGGACGGGCTGCGCGATCGGATCGCGGCGGTGCGCGCCGCCGCCGAAGTCGCCGGGCGCGATCCGGATGCGATCGACATCTGGGTATTCAGCTACACATCGGTGCGCGATACCGAGGCGGAAGCGATCGACGATCTGAAGGCGTTCGTCGCGGTGAACGCGATGGCGTTCCGCACGCCCGAAACGCTGGCGCTGGTGCCGGGGCAGTTCCGGCCCAAGGTGGTAGAATTCCAGCGCCGCTACGATCCCACCGAGCACGTTGTGGTGGGCGGCCGGAACGTGGCGCTGATGGACGAGCTTGGTCTCACCGAATTCCTCAAGGATTTCGATACAACCGCCGGCCCGGTGCCGATCGTCTCGCAGATGCTTCGCGATCTGGCCGGGATGGGCGTATCCACGTTCATCGCCGCGCTGCCTGGCCATGCCGATCCGCAGGCGACGATCCGGGGACTCAGGGCAGCCAGGGACGCGATGTGATGATGCCGCAGGAAGACGACGCGCTGATCGCACGGTTGTTGGCGATGCCGCCGGAAGCGCTGATCGCAGCCAGCGAGGCGATGACGCTGGAAGGGTTCGGCGCGGTCGTCACCTACTCGCGCAAGGTATTCATTCCGCTGACGCAACTATGTCGTGACGTGTGCCATTACTGCACCTTCGCCACGACCCCGCGGAAGCTGACGACCGCTTATCTCTCCCGCGACGAAGTGCTGGCGATTGCGCGTGCGGGCGTGGCGGCCGGGTGCCGCGAGGCGCTGTTCACCCTCGGCGACCGACCGGAGGCACGGTACGCGGTCGCGCGCGAGGCGCTCGACCGGCTGGGTCATCCGACGACGCTTGCCTACCTGCGCGAGATGGCGGAGGCGGTGCTGGAGGAGACCGGCCTGCTGCCCCATCTGAACCCGGGCCTGATGGACGATGCGGACTATGCCGCGCTGCGACCGGTTTCGGCATCGATGGGGCTGATGCTGGAGACGGTCTCGAATCGGTTGGGCGAGCCGGGTGGGCCGCATCACGGATCGCCGGACAAGGTGCCCGCGCGGCGGCTCGAGGCGATCGCGGCGGCCGGGCGGGCGAGGGTGCCGTTCACCACCGGCCTCCTGATCGGGATCGGCGAGACGCGGGCCGAGCGGCTGGCCGCGCTGATCGCGATCCGCGACCTGCATCGCGAACATGGCCATATCCAGGAAGTGATCGTCCAGAATTTCCGGGCCAAGCCGGGCACGCGGATGGCCGACGTGGCCGAGCCGTCGCTGGACGAGCATCTATGGACGGTGGCGGCCGCGCGGCTGGTGCTGGGGCCGGCGATGACGATCCAGGCGCCGCCCAACCTGCATGCGCCGGACGAGCTGGCCGCCTTGCTGCGCGCCGGGGTGAACGACTGGGGCGGCGTCTCCCCGGTGACGCCCGATCATGTGAACCCGGAGGCGCCGTGGCCGCATCTGGACGCGCTGGAGGCGGCGACCGTGTCGGCGGGCCGGGTGCTGCGCCAGCGGCTGGCGATCGGCCCGGCCTTCGCGCGCGATCCCGATCGCTGGCTCGATGCGCCGCTCGCCAAGGTGGTGCGGCGATCGGTGGACGGGCGCGGGCTGCCGCGCACCGATGGCTGGCATCCGGGCACGGGCGAGGCGATGCCGGTGGACCTGCCCGAGGGCCGAACCGCCGACGCGTGCGCGGTGGATGCGATCATCGCGCGGGCCGAGGCCGGCGAGCGGCTGACACCAGCCGAGATCGTCCGCCTGTTCGCCGCCGATGGGCCGGAAATGACCCCGATCGCGCACGCGGCGGACGGGCTGCGGGCCGCAGCAGCCGGGTCGGCGATCAGCTACGTCGTCAACCGCAACATCAATTACACCAACATCTGTCTCTACAAATGCGGCTTCTGCGCCTTTTCCAAAGGCAGCACGAAGGCGGAGCGCGGCCCGGCCTACCGGCTCGATCTGGCAGAGGTGGGTCGGCGCGCGGCCGAGGCGGTGGCACGGGGTGCCACCGAGGTGTGCCTGCAAGGCGGCATCCATCCGGCTTATGACGGCAACACCTATCTCGACGTGCTGCATGCGGTACGGGCGGCAGCGCCGGACATCCACATCCACGCTTTCTCCCCGCTGGAGGTGACGCATGGCGCGCAGACGCTTGGGCTGTCGCTGGCCGATTATCTTACGCGGCTGAAGGCGGCCGGACTTTCGACCCTGCCGGGCACCGCCGCCGAGATACTGGATGATGCGGTGCGGGCGGTGATCTGCCCGGACAAGGTGGATACCGCCGGTTGGCTCGACGTGATGCGGACGGCGCATCGGATAGGCCTGCGGTCCACCGCGACGATCATGTTCGGCCATGTCGACGATTATGCCAGCTGGGCGACGCATCTGCTGGCAGTGCGCGATCTTCAGGCGGAAACCGGCGGCTTCACCGAATTCGTGCCGCTGCCGTTCGTCCATATGGAGGCGCCGATCTGGCGCAAGGGCCATGCGCGATCCGGCCCGAGCGCACGCGAGACGCTGCTGATGCACGCGGTGGCGCGGCTGGTGCTGCACCCGCTGATCGCCAACATCCAGGCGAGCTGGGTGAAGCTGGGCGGCGAAGGCGCCGTGGCGGCGCTGCGCGCCGGGGCCAACGACTTGGGCGGCGTGCTGATGGACGAATCGATCACGCGTGCCGCCGGCGGCAGAAACGGCCAGTTTTGCGATGCCGACCGGATGGCATCGCTGGCGGCGGAAGCCGGCCGCTTCGCCCGGCAGCGCACCACACTTTACGGGCGCACAGACGCCCTCGCACATGCAGGAGAGTAGGATGGAAGACCTGTTCGGGATGGCCGGCAAGGCCGTGATCGTCACCGGCGGCGGATCGGGCATCGGCGCGGTGAGCGCCCGCCTGCTGGCGAGCCGCGGCGCGAAGGTGGCGGTGGCCGGCCGGCGCCGGGCGGAGCTGGACCAGACCGTGGCGGCGATCACCGCCGCTGGTGGCACGGCCATCGCGGTGGAAGCGGACGTGGCGGACGAGGCTTCGGTCGCCGCATTGGTGGCTGCCACGGTGGCGGCGTTCGGCGGGCTGCACGCGGTGCATGGCAATGCCGCGCTCACCGATCCGGCCGGCATGGGCCGCGACATGATGATCGCCGACATGGATATCGCTACGTGGGACCGGACGCTCGCTGTCAACCTGCGCGGCAGCGCGACCTTGGCGAAGCATGCCATCCCGCATCTGCTGGCATCCGGCGGCGGCGCCATCGTGTTCAGCGGATCGGGCAAGGGGACGCAGGGCGACTTCGAATATCCGGCCTATGGCGCGTCCAAAGCGGGGCTGGAGAGCCTTTCCCGCTACATCGCCACGCAATATGGCAAGCAGGGCCTGCGCTGCAACGTGGTGGCGATCGGGCTGGTGATGACCGAGGCGCTGGACAGCAACATGCCGGGCGAGGTGCAGCACCTGCTGCTGGAGCATCACCTGACGCCGGCGCTGGGCCGTGCTGAAGATGTGGCGCGTGCGGTGGCGTTCCTGCTGTCCGACGAGGCGAAATTCATCACCGGGGCGACGGTGCCGGTGGATGGCGGGGTGACGAGCCACTCGCCGATCTTCGCGGACATGCTGCGAATGCAGGCCGGCCAGCAGGCGAAGGCGGCATGAGCGTGGCCGGAACGATCGCCGTCGTCGGCGGCACGGGCAAGCTGGGCGCGGCGATCGCGCGTCGGCTGGCAAAGGCGGGACATGCGGTCATCATCGGATCGCGCTCCGCCGAAAGCGCGACGGCGGCGGCGGACGAACTGGGTTTCGGCCTGACGGGCATGGCCAATCCGCAAGCCGCGGCGGCCGGCGATATCGTGATCGTGACCGTACCGTTCGCCGCGCAGGAGGCGACGCTGGCCGAGATCCGGCCGCATGTCGCGGGCAAGATCGTGGTGGATACCACCGTGCCGCTGGTTCCCCCCAAGGTGATGCGCGTGCAGCTGCCGGCAGAGGGCAGCGCGGCGGTGCGCGCGCAAGGATTGCTGGGCGAGGACGTGACGGTCGTCTCGGGTTTCCACAACGTGGCGGCGCACAAGCTGATTACGGACGCGGATATCGGCTGCGACGTGCTGGTGTTCGGTGACGACAAGGCGGCGCGCGCGAAAGTGGTGCAGCTGGCGAACGATGCCGGGCTGCGGGGTCTGCACGGCGGGGCGCTGGTCAATTCGGCTGCGGCGGAGGCGATGACATCGATCCTGATCTTCCTGAACAAGACCTACAAGGTTGACGGCGCCGGCATTCAGATCACAGGGACGCTGATCGACCCGACCGACTGAGGCGCCGCCCGCGACATGATCCAGATCTTTCCCCTCGCCGCGATCGGCGAGGTCCAGCCGGGGAGCGACCTGCCCGCGCTGCTGACGGAGGCGCTGGAGGTGGCCGGGCTGGTGCCGCAGGCGGGCGACGTGCTGGTGGTGACGAGCAAGATCGTCTCCAAGGCGGAGGGCCGCTTCGTCGATCTTTCGCAGGTGGTGCCGGGCGAGCAGGCGCAGGCGCTGGCGGCAACCACGCGCAAGGATGCGCGGCTGGTGGAGCTGGTGCTGGCGGAATCGCGTGATGTGGTGCGCGCCGTGCCGCATGTGCTGATTACCCGCCATCGCAGCGGGCATGTGATGGCGAACGCGGGCATCGATCGATCGAACATGGGCGCGGGCGACGCCGATCGCGCGCTGCTGTTGCCGCTGGATGCCGATGCGAGTGCCGCAGCTCTCCGCGCAGGGCTGGCCGCGCGGCTCGTCGTGGCGCCGGCGATCGTGATATCGGACAGTTTCGGCCGGCCGTGGCGTTACGGCGTGGTCAACGTGGCGATCGGGGTGGCGGGGATGCCGGCGCTGATCGACCGGCGCGGCGAGACGGACCGGGATGGCCGGGTGCTGGAGGTGACGCAGGTGGCGATGGGCGACATGATCGCCACCGCCGCCGGCCTTGCCACTGGCGAGGGCGCCGAGGGGGTGCCGGCGGCGCTGGTGCGCGGCGCGGCGTGGCCGGCGGATGATCGCCCGGCGGCGGATCTGGTGCGGCCGCTGAGCGAGGATTTGTTCCAGTGAAGGTGGTGGCACTCACCGGCGGCGTCGGCGGCGCCAAGCTGGTGCTGGGTCTCTGCCACGCGATGCCGCCCAAGGACGTGACGGCGATCGTCAATACCGGCGACGACTTCACCCATCTCGGCCTCGCCATCTCGCCCGACATTGACACGTTGCTCTACACGCTGGCCGGCAAGGCGAACGCGTCGCAGGGCTGGGGGCGCGAGGGCGAGAGCTGGGGCTTCATGGCCGCGCTGCGCGAGCTTGGCGGCGCGGACTGGTTCCAGCTGGGTGATGGCGATCTGGCGCTGCATGTGCTGCGGACGGCGGCGCTGGCTCGCGGCGAGACGCTTTCCCAGGTGACGGCCGCCTTCGCGCGCAGCTGGGGTATCGCCGCGACGATCCTGCCGATGAGCGACGATCCCATCGCGACGGAGGTGGAGAGCGACGAAGGGCTGCTGCCGTTCCAGCATTACTTCGTCGCGCGGCGTTGTCAGCCGAAAGTGCGGGCGATCCGCTTTGCCGGGGCGGAGGCCGCGCGCCCCGCACCTGGCGTGCTGGCGGCGATCGCGGCGGCGGATGCGATCCTGATCGCGCCGTCCAACCCGTTCCTCAGCGTCGATCCGGTGCTGGCGGTGCCGGGGCTGCGGCAGGCGCTGGCGCAGGCGGGGGCGCCGGTGGTGGCGGTATCGCCGATCATCGCCGGCAAGGCGGTGAAGGGGCCGGCGGCCAAGCTGATGGCCGAACTGGGGCTGGAGATCAGCGCCGCCGCCGTGGCCCGCCATTATGCCGGCGTGATCGATGCGATGCTGGTGGACGAGCGCGATCCGCCGGCCGACCTGCCGATCCGATCGGCGCGCGCGGATACGCTGATGCACGGCCTGGACGACAAGGTGCGCGTGGCGCGCGCCGCTTTGGCGTTGGCGGCGCGATGAGATGGACCGCGCTGGTGCCGCTGAAGCCGGCCGGCGCGCGCAAGACGCGGTTGTCGGGAATGTTGTCGGGCGACCGGCGGGATGCGCTGGCGGAGCGTTTGCTGGGCCATGTCGCCGGGGTGCTGCGTGCCAGCCCGGCGATCGCGCGCATCGTCCTGCTGGCGCCGCAGCCTGTGGCCGGTTGGACCGATGACTGGATCGCCGACGAAGGCCGGGGGTTGAACGTGGAGCTGACCGCGGCGCGGGCCAAGCTGGGGGCGGTGCCATTGATGGTGCTGCACGCCGACCTTCCGTTGCTGACGATGGCGGATGTGGCTGCGCTTGGCGATGCCGGGGCGAGCGGCTGCGCTATTGCGGCGGATCGGCATGGGAGCGGCACCAATGCGATCGCGTTGATGCCCGAGCGGATATTCCACTTCGCCTTCGGCGCAGACAGCCTGGCGGCACATCGCGCGCAGGGGGGCGTGCTGCTGACGGAGCGCGCGGGCCTGGCGCTCGACATCGATACGCCCGAGGATCTCGCGCTTGCCGCCGGGCTGGCGCCCCAGCCCGGTTGAACGAAGAAGCCGCGCGGGCTTGGTTTACCCCCACACCAAAGGCAGGGTGCGGGGCTGGATCATGCCGCCGAGTTCGCTGACGATCTCCGCACCCTCGGCGATGCGGAACTGCGGAATCGCCTTGAAGAATTCCTCCATGCCGACATGCAGCTCGCGCCGCGCCAGATGCATGCCGACGCAGCGGTGAACGCCGTGGGCGAAGCTTTCGTGCATCGGCCCGCGCTCCAGCCGCACCTCTTCAGGCGCGTCATATTTGTGGTCGTCGCGACCGGCGAGGGTGGTGGACATCGCCACCTTGTCGCCGGGCATGATGCGGATGCCGTCCACCACCGTCTCCTTCACGCAGGTGCGGAAGGTGGTGACGGCGGCGAAGGCGCGCAGCAGTTCCTCCGTGGCGAGCGGGATCTTCTCGGGATGAGCGCGCAGCCACGCCTGCTGTTCCTGATCCTCCGCCAGATGGCGGAAGTGGAGGCCCATGTTGGTGGAGACGGTATCGAGCCCGCCGATATAGAGGCCGAAAGTAAGGCCGATCAGCTCATTCTCGTTCAGGGGGCGGCCGTCCACCTGCGCCTGCACCGCGAAGCTGATGAAATCGTCGCCGGGGTTGCGGCGGCGCTCGTCCATCTTCTCCTGCAGATAGCCCTTCACGCCGCGCACGGCATTGGCGATTTCGGCCAGATCGGGTTCGTGCAGCAGCTTGGTCTCCCACGCGAGCAGCTGCTTCACGTCGGACTGGGGCAGACCCATCAGATCGAGGAACACGGCAATGGGAAATTCGAAGGCGAACTCGCTCATATAATCGCAGTGGCCGCGATCCTTGAAGCGATCGATATATTGCCGGGCATAGCGGCGCACATTGCCTTCGAGTGCGGCCATCTTCTGCGGCGCCAGCAGCGGATTGATGAGCGCGCGATACTTGCCATGTTCGGGCGGATCATATTCGACCGGCACCTGGCTCCACGTATCGCCGACCAGCATCGAAAAAGGGCTGAACCCCTTTGACGAGAAATGGTCGGTATCCTTGTAGATCGCCCGCAGCGTTTCCGCGCGGCGGAACACCCAGGCCGGGGTGCCGCCGGGATAGGCGTTCACCGCGTAGAGCACGTCCGGCCCGGCGGCGAGCTGCGGCACGATGCGGTCGAACGGGTTTTCGGTGGTGGTGGCGCCCAGCACCAGCGGATAGGGGCGGACGAGATCGGCGGGCACATGATCGGGAATCGCGGCGTTGGGGGCGTGGGCGTTCATGCGACGTCTCCGGGCATCGTTCAGGCGGCCGCTCGGCTGCGGCCATCGCTGTCAGGCTGAGACTCGCGCGGCGTGCCGTCGATGCCGCCTATCGTGCGGCAGGTCAGTGGATGGTAGGCGCGGCCGAGGAAACGCCGACCGTTCAGAGAAGGATCGCGGATGACTGCCAGCACGGGCGCCGAAGCGCTGTTCGACAAGTTCGGCACCTACATCCTGCCTGGACGGGTCAGCGATCCGCGACGTGGCATCGAGGAAGCCAAGGAGGCCGAGCGGATCGGGCTGGGCGCGGTGTGGATATCTGAACGCTACGCCTCCAAGGAGCCGGCGGTGCTTTCCGGCGCGGTGCAGGCGGCGACCGACAAGGTGCGGATCACCGGCACGATGTACGCCACGATGCGCAACCCGATCGTGACGGCGAGTGTCGGCAACATCATGCAGGCGCTGAGCGGCGGTCGCTTCCGCCTGATGTTCGCGCGCGCCGTGCCCGCCTACATGAAGATGCTGGGATCGCCGGCGATCACCTTCGAGCGGCTGGGCGACACGATCGCGATCGTGCGCAAGCTATGGGCGGGCGAGACGGTGAACTATGAAGGCATTCTCGGCAACTTCCCCGCGCTGAAGCTGACCGACCGTTACGAGGGGCCGCCGCCGCCGATCATCTTCACCGCAATCGGGCCGAAATCGTTGGAATTCGCGGGCGCGCATTGCGACGGCGTACTGCTGCATCCGTTCGTGACGGCCGAGGGCGTGCGCGCCTCGACCAAGATCGTGCGCGATGCCGCCGAGCAGGCCGGCCGCGATCCGATGGGCGTGCGGATCTACCACAATATCATCGTCGCCCCCGACTTGCCGAAGGACGAGGAGGAGGCGGTCGTCGGCGGGCGCGCCGTCACCTATTTCGAGCTGCCGGGCTTTGGCGAGATGATCGTCGACATCAACGGCTGGGATCGCGGCGTGCTGGAAAAGCTGCGCGCGCATCCACAGATCGCGGCGCTGAAGGGCAAGCCGGCCGATCAGGCGTTCACCCGGCAGGAGCTGGTGGAGGTGAGCCGCATCCTGCCGCAGGCGTGGCTGGACGATGGCGCGGCGGTGGGCAGCTCGGCCGATTGCGCGAAGCAGCTGATGACGTTCCTGGATGCGGGCGCGGACGAGATCCTGCTCCACGGCAGCGCGCCCAAGGATATGGGACCGCTGACCGATGCGTTGCGCCAGACCTTGGCTCAGCGGGATTGAGTGCAGCTTTCACGAGATCGCCGCGTTGCGTCTGAAAGAACAGGAGAGAGACATGTCCGAATATAGCCGATCGATCGATGTCGCCGCCGCAGCCGACGCGGCCTTCGCCTTCGTCTCCGACGTGAGCAACCTGCCGCTTTACGTGCCGACGACGCAGAGCGCCGAGGAGACGGGCGCCGGCAAGGTGCATGTTGAAGGCACCGCCAAGGGTGAACATTATGCGGATGATGGCCACATCTTCACCGATGCCGCCGCGCGGGTGATGCGCTGGGGATCGGGCGCCAGCGCCTATCGCGGCGAGATGACGGTGAGCGAGGCGGCGGGCGGATCGCGCATCGCGCTGAAGCTGCACTTCAACGCCGAACATGCCCCGGCCGACGCGCAGGTCGAGAAGAGCCTGGATGAATCGCTGGCGAAGCTGAAGGCGCAGCTGGACGGGTAAATCCAAGAAGCCGATCTGGCGCCACCTACCTGTCATTCCCGCGCGTTAGACGGGATGGCAGGCGTCAGGATAGCAGTTAACTGACGCTCACCTATCCCAGAGGACGTGGATCACGTCCGGGCCGCGCAGCTGCATACCGCGGATCTGGGGGCGCGGATAAGCGGGATCGAGGCGCAGGTTGGGCAGATCGAGCACGGCGTCGACCGCCGCCTCGATCTCCATCTGCGCCACCTGCATGCCCAGGCACATGTGGATGCCGTAGCCGAAGCCGATGATCGGCCGCAGCGGCCGATCGATATCGAACGCATCGGGCGTGTCATAGATCGCCGGATCGCGGTTGGCGGCGGCGGCGCAGACCGAGACGGCGGCACCGGCCGGGATCGTGACGCCGCTAATCTCGATGTCGCGCGATGCCTGGCGGGCGTGGAAGGCGGCGACTGGTTCGTAGCGCATCGATTCGTTCAACGCCTTGCGGATCAGCGAGCGATCGGCGCGGACCCGCTCCAGCGTCTCCGGATGGTCGAACAGCAGCACCATCAGATTGGCGAACGTGCGCGTCGTCGTTTCGGCGGCTGCGGGCAGCAGCATGCGAACCAGATTGGTGATGCGGTGATCGTCGAGCTTTTCGCCATCCGCCTCGGCGCGAAGCAGGTAGGCGATCAGGTCGTCGCCGGCCGCACCCTCGGCACGGCGGCGCTCGACGATCGGGCGGACATGATCGTAGAGTTCCTGCGCGGCGGCAAAGGCGCCCTCCATCGCGGCCTTCGCCCTGGCGGGATCCTTTTGCGGGCCGGCGAGGATGCGCAGCGCCCAGCCCGCGAACCGCTCGATCGAGGCGCGATCGTTCGGGAAGCCGAGGATCGCGTAGATGATCCGCACCGGGAACGGCAGTGCGAAATCGCGGACCAGTTCGGCCCTGCCCCTGGCGCGCATGGGCCCGACATATTCATCGCGCACGATCGGGATGACGAGCTGTTCGTTCCAGCGTTTCAGCACGGCCGGCGCGAAGCAGGGCTGGATCAGCCCGCGCAGCTTCTTGTGCTGCTCGCCATCAAGCGCCGTCATCATCACGTCGCCGAGGAAGGCGCCGAGGCCGTCCATCAGCAGGCTGCTGGTCCATGTCTTCGGATCGCGCAGGATCGCCATCACATCGTCGTTGCGGAAGACGGTGAAGACGCGACGGCCCTTGTTCGCATAATCGGCCTGGCTGGGCACGCCGAAGCGGGCGAGGATGTCGCCGTCCATCACCGGCGTCTTTTCGGACAGTTCGGCGTAGAGCGGGAAGGGATCGAGGACGCCGGTGCCGTCATAGGTATCGCTGACGGAGGCGAATTCATCGAGGATCGGGGATTCGGTGGACATTCGGGGTCTCCGCAGGATCAGAAAGCATCGCCTGCCGAATAGACGTGGACGCGCGGCACGATGGCGTGGGGCGGCTGATCGAGGATAAAGCGCACCGCCCGGGCGATGTCAGCGGGCGCCAGCGGGGTGACATATTCGTCCCATCCCTTGGCGCCGTGGGCCTTCATGTCGTCGAAGATCTCGGTGCCGGTGGTGCCCGGCGCGACGAGGCCGACGCGGATGCCGGAGCCGGTGAGTTCGATGCGCAGCGTTTCGGTGAACGCTTCGAGGGCGCGTTTCAGCCCGCCATAGATGCCGTTGCCGGGAGCGGTGAGGTGCGCGCCGATGCTGGAAATCGTCACGATCGCGCCCGATCCCGCCGCCTTCATGGCCCGGCCGAACAGGATGCTGGTGCGCACGGCGGCGGTGTAGTTCGTGGCGATCATGGGTTCGAGCGTGGCGAGATCGAAGCTGTCGACGGTGCCGACGCGCAGGATGCCGGCATTGTTGACGAGGATGTCGGCCGCGCCGAAGCGATCCTGCGCAAAGGCGAGCAGCCGGGCCGGAACATCCGGATCGGCGATGTCGGCGGCAAGGATCGCGACGTCTCCGCCGAGTTCGGCCGCGAGCGCCTCCAGCCGATCCTGTCGGCGCGCGGTGAGCACCAGCTTCGCCCCCGCTGCAGCCAGATCCCGCGCGATGGCGGCGCCGATGCCGGCGGATGCGCCGGTTATGACGGCCGTCTTGCCTGCGATCGTCGACATATGGCTCTCTCCCGTTCGATCGGATGATCGTCCTTCCGCCAGGCAGAGCAGCCTCCCCACGGATAGGGGCAACACGGCCGGCGGCGGGGATGATCGGCACTCCGAAAAGGAGATGCCCAACCGATGCCGGCCGCGACCGATATTCTGTTCCAGCCCTTCGGCCTGAAGGGACTTCAGCTGCGCAACCGCTTCGTGATGTCGCCGATGACGCGGAACTTCTCGCCCGGCGGCGTGCCCGGGGCGAATGTGGCGGCCTATTACCGGCGCCGGGCGGAGGCGGAGGTGGGGCTGATCGTGACCGAGGGGATCGGCATCGATCACCCGGCGGCGTTGGGCGCCGGCAGCATGGGCGAGCATGACGTGCCGGTGCTGCATGACGATGCCGTGGCGGCGTGGGGCAGGGTGGTGGACGGCGTGCATGCGGCGGGCGGGCTGATCGTGCCGCAGCTATGGCATATGGGTGCGATCCGCCGCGCGGGCACGGGTCCGGCGCCCGATGCGCCATCGATGCGGCCCTCGGGGATATGGGGGCCGTTCGACAAGGCGATGGTGCCGCCCGATTACCTGGCCGAGATGACGCCGCCGACCGCGCCGATGACGGAGAGTGACATCGCCGACGTGATCGCCGGCTATGGACGCAGCGCGGCCAACGCCAAGGCGGCCGGCTTTGACGGCGTGGCGATCCACGGCGCGCACGGCTATCTGATCGACAGCTTCTTCTGGAGCGAAACCAATCGTCGCGACGATGCGTGGGGTGGCGACATCGCGCGCCGGGCGCGCTTCGGCGTGGAGGTGGTGCGGGCGATCCGCGCGGCGATCGGGCCGGACCTGCCGATCCTGCTCCGTTTCTCGCAATGGAAGCTGCAGGATTATGGCGCGCAGAGCGCCGCAACGCCGGATGAACTGGCCGCTTTGCTGGCGCCTCTGGCGGACGCGGGGGTGGACCTGTTCGATGCGAGCACGCGGATTTACTTGCGTCCCGCCTTTGCGGGTTCGGACCTGACGCTGGCGGGCTGGGCGCGCAAGCTTACGGGCAAGCCGGTGATGGCGGTGGGCGGCGTGGGGCTGAGCAAGGATCTGCAAAGCTCGTTCGTCGAGGAAACCGCGATGGTCGACAATCTGGCCGGCGTGGCGGAGCATGTGGCGCGCGGCGAGTTCGATCTGGTCGGCGTCGGGCGCGGGCTGCTGATGGACCCGGAATGGGTGGTGAAGCTGCGCGACGGCAGACCGCTCCAGCCGTTCCGGTTGCAGGCTTATGGTTCGCTGGATTGAAGCGCCGGCCCCCATAGCGAGACGAGGGGGCGCTTCTCGACTGCGCTCGGCCCCTCGACTTCGCTCGGGGAAGAAGGGAGGGCGGTGGTTCAGTCCTCCTTGGCGATCGTCACCTTCAGGCCGTCGAGCGCATCGGTGAGGGGGATCTGGCAGGACAGGCGCGAGGTGGCATCGCGGTGATCGGAGCTGTCGAGCAGGTCGTTCTCGTCCTCGCTCATCGCGGGCAATCGGTCGGCGAAGGCGGGATCGACATGGACGTGACAGGTGGCGCAGGAACAGCAGCCGCCGCACAGCGCCAGCAACTCGTCGATGCCGGCATCGCGGATCGCCTCCATCAGCGAGAGGCCCGCCTCGCCGTCGATCACCGTCTCGTCTCCCTCGCGGGTGATCACCGTCAAGCTGGGCATCATATTCCTTCCGATTAGCGTCGCCTTCTCCATCGCTGCCGGGATGGGCGGCTCCACCTTCCCGACGGCAGGCGGGCGACGCGCCGTCCGCCGCAAAGGTGGAGACGATAATGGAGGGGATGATGGACGACCGTCTCGACCGGGCAAGCCTGCTGCGCGACGCCGAAACGGCTACCGGATTGCGCGACTGGGGATCCGACGACAGCTTTCGCATCGGCCTCGGCAAGCTGGTGGACGCGATCGAGGCGATGAGCCCGGCGCCGGCTTTCCGCGAGCAGGCGCGCGGGCGGATCGGCCATATCCTCGAAACCCGGCTGCGGCTGGCGGACGATGCCCGGCGGCATCCCGAGATCGAGCGGCAGGCGATCGAGCGGCCGCTGGCCGTGATCGGGCTGCCGCGTACCGGCACGACGATCACCTACGATCTGCTGACGCTGGACCCGGCGGCCCGCGCGCCGCGCGAGTTCGAGCTGTACCGACCGTGGCCGGCGAGCGAGGAGGCCACGTTCGACAGCGATCCGCGCATCGCCGTGGTGCAGGCGATGTACGACAATTATCTGGCCCACGCGCCCCAGCTGGCCGAGATCCAGCGGCTCGATCCCACGCAGCCCGGCGAATGCAATCACGGCATGACCTTCCACTTCGCGGGCAGCAACTGGCCGGCCGAATATGGCGTGCCTGACTTCGCCCGCTGGGTGATCGAGGAGGTGCCGGAAGGCCTGTACCGCACGCACAAGCGGCTGCTCCAGCAATTCCAGTGGAAAGGGCCGAAGGGGCGCTGGGTCATCAAGTCGCCGCACCATCTGTTCGATCTCGAAGGACTGGTGGCGGCTTATCCCGATGCGGGGCTGGTGTGGACGCACCGCGATCCGGTTGCCACCTTCTCGTCGCTCGCCAGCTTCATCGCGGCGTTGCAGGCGGCGGTGGGGCAGGGGAAGGATCTGCACGAGGTCGGCCGGTCGGTGTTCGAGATGTGGTCCGCCGCGATGGCGCGGGCGACGCGGGTGCGGCGCGACAATCCGGTGATCGAGGCGCGGATCATCGATATCGCGCACCGCGACGTGGTGCATGATCCGGTGGGAACGGTGCAGCGCATCTACGAGCGGTTCGACCTGCCCTTCACGGCCGAGCTTTCGGCGCGGATCGATCGCTTCCTGGCGGACAATCCCTCGGCCTCGCGGCTGGGCAAGCACAAGCATACGGCCGAGCAGTTCGGCATCGATCCGGCCGCGGTGCACGCGCGGCTGGCGGAATATTATGACCGCTTCGGCGGGCTGCTGGGGAAACCGTGATGACGAGCCCGCTTGCCACGAACGATCAGCGCGACATCGAGAAACTGGCGCTGCGCCTGATCGAGCACCCGCACGTGCGCGCCGCGCGCGAGGTGGAGCGGGCGGCGATGCTGGCCGACCCGATCGCCGCCGGGCACGATGCGCGGCTGGGGCTGGACCGGGCGCTGGACCAGTGGGTGCTGGCGCTGGCGATGCGGGTGGCGAACGCCGATGCCTATCGGCCGCGCGTGGCGTGGAACGTGTATAACCCGCCGCGCCGCTGGTTCGGCCACACCTATCCCGGCGCGGCCGTGGCGATCGACAATCCCGACAACAGCAATCGCGAGATCGCGGTGGACGGGGCGTGCAGCTACCGGATCGACGGGCAGTTCGGCTCCCCCGCGACACAGTTCACGATCGAGATCGTCGCCGATTTCGACGGCTATGCGGGGCTGGGCCGCACCCTTTCGGCGCTGACATCGCAGACGATCGTGGCCGATGCCGACGGGCGCTTCACGATCAGCGTGGATGCGGCGGCGGCGGAGGGACGCGCGAACCACTTCCAGTCCGAGTCGGGGCGGCTGTGGATCTTCGCGCGGGACAGCATGGCCGACTGGAGGCAGGTGCCGACGACGCTGCGCGTGCGGCGGACCGGTGGGCCGGCCGCGCCGGCGCAGCGGAACGAAGCAGCTTTGATTGCCGAGATCGTGGATCAGATGCCGGTGTGGGTGGGTTTCTGGCGCACGTTCAAGGACGACTTCCTGGGTAATCCCGAGCCGAACCGGCTGGTGGGGCCGATCGGTCGACCGGGCGGCTGGGGCTATCTGGCGGGCGGGCGCATCGATCTGGCCGGCGGCAAGGCGGTGGTGGTAACGCTGGCGGATGGCGGGGCGGGGTATACCGGCTTCCAGATCAGCGACCCTTGGACGATCTCGCCCGATCCGGTGCACCGGCCGGCGAGCCTGAACAAGGCGCAGGCGGCGCGCAACCCGGACGGCACCATCACCTACGTCATCGCCGCGAGCGATCCCGGCGTGCATAACTGGATCGACGCGAGTGGCCTGACCGAGGGCTGGATGATGACGCGCTGGCAGGGCGTACCGGCCGGCACCGATCCGGCGGGGCTGATCCGATCGGTGCAGGCGGTGGCGGTCGGGGAGCTGGCGGCGGCGCTGCCGGCGGGCACGCCGATGGCGACGCTGGAAAGCCGGGCCGCGCAGATCGCCACGCGGATCGCCGATCACGCGCTGCGGCTGGCTGAGTGAGCTATCCACCGGCGCTGCGACGATCGTCACGCGGCCGGAGATCAGTTCACCCGGATCAGGCGCTTACCCGCATTCTCACCGCGATAGAGGCCGGCGAGCGCATCGGGGCACGCCTCGATCCCGTCGAGTATCTCCTCGCGGTAGGTGAGGCGACCGTCGGCGATCCACGCTCGTAGCTGCCGGACGGCATCGTCCAGGCGATCCATGTGATCGAACATCACGAAGCCCTCCATCCGGGCGCGCTTGACGAGCAGATGCCGCTCGACGCGGGGGCCGGTGGGCCAGGGATCCCAGGATTGCAGCGAGGCGGTGCCGCAGACGACGATGCGGGCGCGCATCGCCAGCTGCGGCATCACGGCGTCACTGATCGCGCCGGCCGTGTTGTCGAAATAGACGTGGACGCCATCGGGGCAGGCGGCGGCTATCGCATCGGCAAGGCCGGGGGCGTGATAGTCGATCGCGGCATCATAGCCGAACGCGTCGAGGCAAATGGCGACCTTGCCCGCGCCGCCCGCGATGCCCACGGCGCGGCAGCCGAGGATCCTGGCGATCTGGCCGACCGCCGAGCCGACCGAACCGGCGGCGGTGGAGACGAGCACCGTTTCGCCTGCGACAGGCTGGCCGATGTCGCCGAGTGCCAGATAGGCGGTGATGCCGTTCAGCCCGAGAATGCCGAGCGACAGGGAAAGCTCGTCCTCGCGCACCTTGCGGATCACCGCGCCGGTCGGGACGGTGGCGTGCGTTTGCCAGCCGAACCAGCCGGTGACGGCATCCCCCTCGGCAAAGGCGGGATGGCGCGAGGCGATGACGTGGCCGGTGGCGAGCGAGCGCATCACGCCGCCGATCGCCACGGGCGCGGCATAGTTGCCGGCATCCGCAATCCAGCCGCGCATCGCCGGATCGACCGAAAGGAAGGCGTTGCGGACGACGATCTCGCCTTCTGCCGGCGGCGTGACGGGCGCCTCGACAATGCGGAAATGTTCGGCCTGGGCGACGCCGGTCGGCCGTGCTGTCAGGATGACCTGGCGGTTGACGTCGCTCATGCGGACTGGGGATTGGCGCCCGGCAGGACATGGCCGATGATTGCCGTCCGACCGCCGTCGAGCTGTCTCTTCATCCGTGCCTCCGTGACGATGCAGCCGCCCGACGCCCGCCGTGGGAATATGTGGGCTCAGTTCATCGCGGCGTCGAGTATTTCGCGTGAGACGCCCATCTGGCGCAGCACATCCTCGCTATCCCAATATTCGCGCCACTCGTCGATCTTGCCCTCGGCGTTCAGCCTGAACACCGCGCAGACCCGCGAACTGACATTGCGCCCATCATGGTGCAGCACGACGTGATCGCTGCGCTCGGTGAAGACGTAAGGGTCGGTCGCAGCGATCGCGTGGATCTCGCAATCGCAATCATGGTAGGTCTGGTATTGCTTCTCCATCGCCGCGCGGATCGCCGCCGCTCCGACGACCGGCTTCACGGCCGGAACGAGCGCGACGTAACGCGCATCGTCCGCCAGAAAGGTTTGCAGCGTGTCGAAATCGGGGTCGGCGGCATGGAAGATCGCAAGATAGTCCCGCACGATCCGCTCATTGTTGTCCATCATGTCCTCTCCCTTCAGCTGCCGAAGCGGACGCGCAGTTCGACACCATAGATGCGCGGTGCGCCGTAGAAGCCGCTGCCGATGCCGAGCAGGTTCGATCCGACATTCGCCGAGGCCAGATACTTCTTGTTGAACAGGTTGCGAACGTAGACGCCGGCGTCGATCTGGGTTCCCGCGATCTCGTTCAGATCGAACCGGGCGTTGACCAGATCATAGGAGGGCAGGATCGCGTCGGACGAGCGGACGCGGCTGGAATGATAATAATCGGCCGACAGCACGCCGGTGGCGAAGGATTCCGGCAGCGGCAGCGTCCAGCGCGCACCCGCCGTGATCGTGGTCTTGGCGACGAGATTAAACGGTACGGCCTGTACCGCCAGATAGGATGTAAGCGCGGACGGCAAGGTGAGCGAACGCGACTTCAGGTCGAGCAACGTGGCGCCGGCATCGAAGGAAAGCGTGCGCGTCGGCTGGATGCGGCCCAGCAGATCCACGCCGGCGACGCGTGTCTTGCCCGCATTGACCAGCAGCGTACCGCCGCTCGGATCGTTGGCGGCGTTGCAATCGCCATCGGGCGAGCGCGGCGGGTTGGTGCCGCCAGGCGCGGTGAGGCTGCACGACGCCTGCGTGTTCAGGCCTGAGATCGGCACCTGCACGTTGCTGTACCAGCCGACGAAGGGCGAGGCGTTGAACCGCACCGCGACATCGCCGAGCTTGAAATCCGAACGGACGCCGGCCTCCACGTCCGTCACCTTTTCCGGATCGAACGACTGGAACGGGACGAGCCGGCCGGCGAGGGTGGGGCCGTTGAGGCCGCCGGCACGGTAGCCACGCCGCGTGACGATGTAGAAGAACAGTTCGCGACTGGCCTGCCAGTCGAGACCGATCTGCCAGGTGGGCGCCTTGGAGGACGTCTTGTTGATGCTGGTGTTCAGGATCGCGGGATCGCCGTTGCGGCAGCCGCCGGGCGAGACGACCGGGTTCGGCGTGGTGCCGCCGCCGACGCAGGAGGAGATATCGTCCCACGTATAGCGGAAGCCTGCGTTGATCTTCAGGCCCTGCACCAGGCTATCGAGCGAGTAATCGACATTGCCGAACAGCGCCTTGCTCTCTTCGGTGTAGAAATTATAGTTGAACGGCGCGTTGGTGATGCCCGGCAGGATGAACACCGGAATATAGGTGCCGCTGGGCCCCTGCGGCTTGCTCTTGAGATAGAAACCGCCGATCAGCCAGTTCGCCTTGTCACCGAACGCCTTGCCCTTCAGCTGCAGTTCGTCGGTGAGCTGCTGGACATCCGATGTCTGCCGGCCGCCGACGACCGTGACGGGCAAACCGCGCGGAATGGCGCCCGTGCCATCCGAGATCAGCGTTGGCAGGCCATCGACGCTGGAGAAATAATCGACCTTCGTCTTGCGGTAGCCGAAGATGTTGATGAGCTGCACATCGGTGGCGACATCCACCTCGGTGCGATTGGTGATGCCGATGCGGCGCGCGCGCTCGAACGCATCGACATCCGAATTGATGACGCGAGGGCCGCGCGCGCGCTGCAAGGCGAGCTGCGCCTGCGCGGCCGCGAGCGTGCCGGTGGCGGTGAGTGCGCTGGGGCCGGACAATACGTTGAACAGCACCGATCCGCCGCCGACCGTATGGCTGCGGTAGAAATCGAAGATCGTCGTGTTGCGGATCCCGTCGACCGGATCGAGCAGCAGCGAGGCGCGGAAGGCACGGCTGTCGAGATCGTCGGCATCGCCGCCGACGCCGATGTTCTTCGTATAGCCATCCCGCTTCTGATATTGGCCCGCGACGCGCAGCGCGATCTTGTCGGTGACGATCGGCAGGTTCAGCGCGCCTTCGACGATGCGCCCCTTATAGTTGCTGACGCCCGCCAGCGCATAGCCGCCGAGATCGTAGGTCGGCGCGGTCGGGTAATAGAGGATCGCGCCGCCGGTGGTGTTGCGGCCGAACAGGGTGCCCTGCGGACCCTTGAGTACCTGCACCGAGGAGAGATCGTAGGTGGGCACGCTGGAGCCGACCGTCGGCTGCGGCACCTCCGCGAAATAGCTGACCACGCCGGGCGCGCTGTTGCCGGCGAGCGCCTTCGACTGGCCACGGATCGAGAAGTTGCTGTTCAGCCGCCCGCCCGAGCCGGCGAGGAAGATGCCCGGTGTCTTGACCAGCAGATCCTGGGTGTCGCGGATGGTCGACTGGCGCAGCGTCTCCGCGCTGAAGGCGGTGACGGAAACCGGGGCGGACTGGATGCTTTCCGCCACGCGACGCGCGGTCACGACGATGTCGCCATTGCTTTCGAGACTGCCTACCGTCTTCTCCTGCCCCTCGGCGGGCGGCTGGTCCGGGCTGGTGGCGGGTGCCGTCTGCGCCAATGCCGCGCCCGACGCGTTGCAGGCGAGCAGGCCGGCGATGAGGGCGGCGCAACGTGCGCTTCGTGGTCCGGTCATTATTGTCCCTCCCCAGGGCGATACCGGCCTGGCCGGATCGAATATTCTGTAAGCGGCGTCGTTCGGCCGGCTTTGACTTGCCTTCACCTTTCTTTCGGCAGGGTCAGGCAGGCGGCGCGTAGAAACCTTCCAGCGCCGCGCTGACGGCTAAAGCGCGGCTGCGACGCTGCGCCGAGGAGATGTAAGGTTCGTCTGGAGCGTCTTCGTCGAAATTGAGCGTAGGGCCGTGCGGCAGCGCATCCAGCGTGGCCTTCGCCAACGCTTCCGGTGGTGTCGCGCCGACCGCTTCTATGGGTATGCCCTTGCGCGCCAGCACGGTGCGCAGCGTGGGTGTGTCGCTGATCTTGAACAGCAGGGTGAGGACATCGACGCCGTGGGGGGCCAGTTCCGCCCACAGCGATTCGCCGAGGTTCAGCGCATAGCCCTTGCTGGCGGTGTAGAGCGCGCCGCGTGCGCCGCCGCCGAACGCCGCCTCCGACCCGACGATGACGAGCCCGCCGCGCCCTTGCGCGCGGAAGCGGATGGCGAAGCGGTGCAGCGCCTCGGTGAGAACCATCACGTTGCGCTGGAGGATGGCCTGCCAGCGCGCAAAGGATTCATCGGCGAAGAATGTGCCGGAATCCTCGGCGCCGGCATTGAACACCACGACACCGAGATCGAGACCGGCAGTGGCTTCTTCCAGCCGGGCGGCGGCATCCGGCAGGCCGAGATCGAGCGACAGGGTGCGCGCGTCCACGCCGTGCGCCTGCCGCAGCCTTTCGGCCAGCGCCGCCAGCGGGGCTTCGCGGCGGGCGACGAGCAGGCAATTCATGCCTCGCGCGGCCAGATCGTCCGCAAAGGCGGCGCCCAGTCCATCCGATCCACCGGCGATCAACGCCCACGCGCCGTAGCGGGTGGGAAAATCCTGTTTGCGTTCAGGGATATTCGCCATGTCCGTCTCCGCCCCTCGTAGGAGCGGGATAGGGGCGGGCGGCGGTGCTGTTTCCTTTCTGCGGATAGGCCGGTCAGCGATCGGGGATCGGCTGGAGATCGAGGCCGACATAGGTGTAGGCCGGGCCGCAATCGCGCAGCAGGAAATCCTGCCGCTTCAGCCAACGGTGGAAGTGGAGGGCGAGGCGCGCATCCTCGCCTTGGCCTGCGTCTTCGACATGGGCCTCCACCGCCGCCTGGGCCGCATCCCAATCCGCGAGCGGGCGACCGACCAGCGCCTCGGCATCGGCCAGGTCGGCAGCGAGGATATCCGCGCCATAGATCGCCTGACGCTGCTGGTAGCGGGCGAGGGTGACGGCCGAGTCGCGCGCATAGGCCTCCGCCGCCGTGCCGCCGGGCAATGCTTCCAGCTGGCGGACGAGGTGGCGGCCGGCCTGGGCGAAGCCGCCCGGCGTCTCGCGCGGGTCTGCCGGATCGGCGAGCGGGTGGCCGCCATGATCGGCGATGGCACGGATGGCGAAGCGCGACGCAGCCACGCTGAACTGCATATAGGCGACATAATCCTGTTCCGGCGTGGAGGCGAACAGGATCGGCCACATCAGGAAGCCGTTGGTGCCGCAAAAGCCGGCGGTGTGATATTCGATCAGGCGGCGGCCGATGCGATCGCCGGTGAGCACCTCATAATGATCGATCAGGCCGGAAATGTCGCCGAGTGGTTCGGCGGTGTCGCGGATGCGCAGGCCGGCAAGTTCGGCGGCGGGATCACCGAAGGCGGATACCTCGAAATCGATGAGGCCGGTCACGCCGGCGTCATCGAACAGGAACTGGCCCGCATCGAAATTGACGAAGGCGGCGCGGGTGCGATCCTGCGGCACGTTACGGCGCAGCCATCGGGCGATGAAGGTCATCAGTGGAAAGGGCCGGCCGATATTCTTGCGAAATATCGCTTCGGCTGGCGCGTAGAGGCCCAGCGCGATCTCCTCCGCCGTGGTCGGTACGGCGAGGCCGACTCGGGCGAACGCCTCCACCGGGGTCTGGTGGAGGCGGGCTACGATCGCGATATAATCCTCGCGCACGCGGCGGCGCATGTCTGGGTCGGCGATCGTGGCGCTGTTGATGCGACCGGGAATGCGCTCCATCACGATCGACAACGGATCGTCGATCATGCCGAGCACGCGCGGGGCGGGGATGCCCTGGGCATCGTAGACGCGGTGGATCTCCGCCTCCTGCACCATGTCCACCGGCGACACATAGCTATCCCCGCGCGGGCCGCGCACGTAGAGCGGCCGGGGCATGCCGTCCCGCTCGACGACGGCATCCCAGCCGGGCCGCCAGCGCGGATGACGGACCAGGCTGACGACGGGACCGAGATTACTGGCGAGCCAATCGTGGACCTTGCGGTCCATCTCATCGAACGGTGCGGGATCGGACATCGTCGGCGCATCCTCCTGTTGAACCGGAGTGCGATGGACCGATCCTCGGGACCGCGAACCTATCTTCGGTCGTCAGAAGGAGCGCGGCAGCCCCAGGCTTTCGGCGATGCCGTTGCGAACCATCTCGTTGGTGATCGGTCCGATCCGCCACAGCCGGCTGTCGCGCCAGTAACGCTGCATGTCGGTCTCGGCCGAATAGCCCATCCCGCCGAGGATCTGGATGCCCATATCCGCGGCTGCATTGGCGTTTTCCGATGCCATCAGCTTCAGCATGTTGGCCTCGACGCCGACATTCCCGCCCCGGCTCTGCTTGTCGGCGCAATAATGCAGCATGAGTTCGGTGGTGGTCTGCATCGTCGCGATATCGGCGACATAATGCTGCAGGCTCTGGAAGCGGCCGATGATGCCGCCGAACGCCTTGCGCTGCTGCATATATTCGACCGCATCCTCAAGCACGCCATCGATCACGCCGAGGCAGAAGGCGCCGACCATGATGCGCTCGTTGTTGAGCGTGGGGAGCAGCATGTACCAGGCCTTGTCCGGCTCACCGAGAACCTGTTCGTCGGCGACGAAGGCGTCCTCGAAATGCACCGAGCAGGATCCCATCGAGCGCATACCGAGCTTGGCAAGCGGCGTGATCTTCACGCCGGGCGTGGATGTTGGCACCCAGAACAGGGTGAGGCCCTGATGCTTCTTGGCGGCATTCCTGTCGCTGCGCGCGATCACCAGCAGGTAATCCGCGACGTGGGCGGATGAGGACCAGATCTTTTCGCCGTTGAGCTTCCAGCCGCCTTCCACGCGCTCTGCCGTGGTCTGCATCGCGCCGAGCAGATCGGTGCCGCCGGACGGTTCGGTGAAGGCGATCGCCGCCTTGAGCTGGCCGGTGGCGATCAGCGGAAGATATTTCCTCTTCTGTTCATCGCTGCCGTAGAGGCCGATCGACTTGGATCCGGCGAAGGACGTGATGCCCCAGATCCAGGCGAGGCCACCCAGCGAGCGGGCGAGTTCGCGCGCCAGCAGCATCTGCATGATGACGTCGCCGCCCTGCCCGTCAAACTCCTCGGCGATGCCGACCCCGTGGAAGCCGGCCTCGGTGAACTTGTCCCACAAGGCGAAGGGGTAATTATGCTCGTCGCTCTCGAGTTCGCGCGCCCAGCTTTTCGGGACTTCGGCGTCGACCCAGCGACGGACCATGTCGCGGAACTGCTGATATTCCTCGGGCAGGTTGAAATCCATGTCGGTTCCTCGGGCTGGATGAGATCAGTCGCGCAGGCTGTCGGCCAGGGCGATCAGCCGGGCGGAAAGGCGGTCGAGCCGCACGAGCACGTCGGCGCTGTCGCCACGCCGCCAGGCGGCGAGGATCGCGCGATGCTGATCGAGGCCGGCGTGCGAAATCGTCTCCCGGCCGTGCAGCAGGATGAAACGGGCAATCAGTGCGCGGCGATCGAGCGTGACCCGCAACAATTCCGTATTGGCGGAAGCGGTGATGAAGGCGGTGTGGAAGGCATGGCCGGCGTGGATCGCGGCCAGTGTATCGTCGCGGTCCAGCGCGGCGGCATAGCCATCGAGCGCGGCATCGAGCGCGGCGAGGGTGACACGATCGACGCGGGGCAGGCCCCACACATAGCCCATCCGCCAGAGCGCCGCCTGCACCCGCAGCAGATCGCGCATCGCGGCGGCATGGATCGGCGTGGCCCGCTTCAACCGATGGGTCTCGATCTCGACAAGGCCCTCGGCGGCGAGCGTTGCGAGGGCTTCCCGGACGGGCGTGGCGCTGACACCGAGCCTGAGAGCCAGCTCGGTCTCGCGCAGCAATGCGCCGGGTGCGATCTCGCCCGAGACGATCGCCATGCTCAGGCGATCAGCCGCGCTTTCGCGCAGGGTCATCGGCGTATCCAGCCGCAGGATCGTCGATCGTTGAGGTGCGGACAATACGATAGCCTATATTCTATAGAATTGGTCGGCAGCGAGGCGGCTTTGGGCCACCTAACCTTATCGCGACACGGTCAGAAGGTAGATAAATGCGATCCAAACGGTTGGCGTCATGATCGCGATCATCGTCACGTGGGGGCACATGTTGCCAACGGCCTTGCCAAACATCACTCTCTCCATTCTGTTTGTGACGAGCCTAGGCTGCGCGGCGCGTGTGCCGCCTATCCTTTGGCAGGACAACGCTGTGTCCTATGGCTAGGGAAGGATCGATGGTGGCGATGCGCGGCTTCGATGATCTGATGCTCGGGGAGCGGCGCCGATCTACGCCCTATCTGCTGACAGCCGCGGCGATCCATGCGTTCGCGGCCGACTATGACCCGCAATGGTTTCACCTGGATCCCGTTGCGGCGGCACAATCCCCGTTCGGCGGCATCATAGCCAGCGGCGCGCAGTCGATTGCGCTGTGGCGCCGCATCGATCATGAAATGAACGGAGACATCGCCTATCAATGCGGGCTCGGGCTGGAGGCCGTGCGCTTCCGCGCGGCACTAAGGGCGGGGGACAGGCTGATTCTGACATCCGAAATCGTCGACCTGCGCCTGTCGAAAGGTGACGCCGATCGGGGTGTGGCGACGATGGCCTACGAGATGGTCAATCAGGACGAGGCGCTCGTGCTGTCGCTGACGGCGATCAACCTGATCTATCGTCGGCCGCGCGGGGCGGCGACCAGCGCGAACAGCCCGCCGTAGGCCGCCGGGGAGAACGAGCATCGTGCCCTGGAAGCGGCGCTCACCACCGACGGCGTTGGTCTTGGTCATGGTTTCTTTCGGTCGAGGCGGTGCGGGGCCTAGAAGCGGAAAAGCTCCTTGCGCAGGCCGATGATGTCGCTGCAATCGGCGCTCACATCGTCGCGATAGGCAAAGTCGCCGGTCGCCTGTCGTGCCGCGAGATCCTGCATCAGCAGGCGGTAACGCTGCCCGGCCGCATCGAACTTGGAATGCAGATCGCGGCGCTTCGTCTCGCGCATGTAGCGCGGGCTTTGCGGAGAGGTCATCGAACTGTCCTGGCGTGAGACGAGGTAGCTGGCCTTCGGCATCACATGGCGGAACATCAGGCCGGCGTTCGACGTGTTCATCGCATAATCCAGCCGGGTGCGGTCGCGCGTCTCGGGCACGCAGGGGTGAAACAGGGGTACGTCGTCGCCGGGCTGGAAGCGGCCATAAGCGATCGCGGCGTGGCTGCGCAGGTAGATGCGGATGACCTGACGGATATCCTGCGTCGGCTGGCGGATGCCGCTGAAGAATTTCATGACCGGCGCCACCGTCTTGCCGGTGCAGGTGCGGACCATCGTGATCGTCTCGCTGTCATAATAGACTTCGACGCTCTCGCTGTCCGACTTCTCGTCGCCCACCACGTTGGCGTGGAGGAAGTCGGCGTGGGTGAGATCGATCAGATTCTCCAGGCTGATCGGCGCCGAGCAATCGAACCGCACCGTGCCGATCATGTAGCCGGGCAGGCCGCCATTGGGCGGCAGGAAGGGCAGGCTGGGCAGATGGCGCGGATCGGCCGCCGCCGGGTTGCCGAACCAGCCCCAGACAAAGCCGTAATGCTCGATCACCGGATAGCGGCCGGTGCCGCCGGTGAGATCGCTGGCCGGGCGGGTGCGCGGCTCGTTCGGGTGGAACTCCGATGCGACGGCCTTGCCGTCTTCGCGCCACAGGAAATAGGGCTCCGAATAGACCGAGCGGCGCACCGGCACCTTGCCGACGCTGGTGGAGTGGGCGAGCGGGAACCATGTGTCGCGCATGACGAGGTCATGCGGCACCCAGTTGTTCGCCGCGTTCATGGCAGCGGGCCGGCCCTTTTCGGGAACGGGCATATTTTCGGTCGGCCGGTCGATCGTCTCGATCATGATCGTCTCCTCAGGCAGCGGCAGCAATATCGTTGGCGGCGGATGCCACCGCGGCCGGCACGGTGCCGGCCAGCGTGGCGCGAAGCGCCTCGGCATGGGTCGAGGCGGAGGGCAGCAGTGCGCGGAGGGCGGCGGCATCGATCGTGTCGCGCACCCGGAACGGCGATGCCGCGCCGACGAGACGGCCGACAAGCCCCTTCACCGACGGGCCAAGCTTCGCCCGCCAGCGTACCGCCGTCACCCCGCGTGCGGCCGGCACCGGCGCGACGATCGCTTCCAGAAGCGTGCTGAACGCGGCATCGCGCAGGGTGAGCCGCGTCTCGCCGGTGACGGGATCGGTCCGGCTGAGGATGCTGGCCGGGAAGTCGCTGCTGAACGGCGCGGGCCAGTGCAGCCCCTTATACTGGCAGTTGCGCTCCATCACGAGCGCGCCGCGCTCCTCACGCAGTTCGGCGGCGAGATAGGGGGTGAAGGCGACGCCCTTGATCTCCAGCAGCAGGCCGGGATCGTCGAACAGGGCGGCCATGTAATTGGCGTGATCGATCGCGACATGCGCGGTGCCCGCCAGCGGCAGTTCGTCGAGCAGCGGCAGCGGCAGCGATGCCGCGGGATTAAGCGACACGCGCACGAAGCCGCCGCTCTCCTCCACGCCGAACGCTTGCGCCTTGTAGAGGGGCGGGAATTTCTGATCGCCCTTCATGTTGGGGATCTCTTTCAGGCGGCCGCTTTCGCCGTCATAGCTCCAGCCATGATAGCCGCACTGGATCCAGCCATTGTCCCTGATGCAGCCGCGCGAGAGCGGTGCGCGGCGGTGCGGGCAACGATCCTCCAACGCGCGGGGGGTTCCCTTGGCGTCGCGCCACAGCACGATCGGCTGGTCGCCGACATCGACCGGGAGCGGCTTCTTCGCCGTGACTTCCTCGCTGCGCGCCACGGCCCACCAGATCGGCGTTGCGGCGCCGGCATGTGGCTCGACTCGGTCAGACATAGATGCGCTATCCTCTCCGCGATCAAATTGACACACGACAATTTAACGGTCAAGCGGGGATCATGCCGATGAGCCTTCCCGTGGCGCATGACGCGCCGCCGCTGCGTCCCCGCGGCCGGCCGGCGAACGACGCTGTCCACGCCGTGCCGGAGGAGCGGATGCTGGACCTGGCCTTTGCCGCCTTTGCCGACCTGGGCTATGAAGGGACGACCCTGCGCGATCTCGCCAAGCAGCTGGGTGTCAGCCACAATCTGTTGAACGTGCGCTTCGGATCGAAGGCCGATCTGTGGCGCCGCGCGGTGGATGCGCGAGTGGCCCGCATCGGCCCGCCGGTGTTCGCCGCCTTCGACGCGGCCGGCCTGGACGATGAGGCACGATTGCGCGAACTGGTGCGGCGGTTCTGCGGCTGGGCGGCCGACAATCCCGATTTCGTCGGCATCAGCCATGCCGAGGGGCGCCGTGCGACGTGGCGGCTCGATTATCTGGTGGATGCCTATATCCTGCCGTTCAAGCAGCGGCTGGATGCGCTGATGGGGCGGGTGGCGGCGCAGAGAACGGTGCGCGACATCTCGACGACGGCCTTCATGGCGATGCTGGTGCAGGGGGTCGGCTTCTATTTCGCCTCGCGGCCACTGCTGGAGCGGATCGGCGAGCCGGGCGAGCTGGCCCTGGGCCACGAGGCCGATCAGGTGAACATCTTTGCCGATTTCATTCTCGCCGGGCTGCTGCCGGAGCGCTGAGCGGATGCGCGTCCCTTTCCTGCGGCAGGGTGAAGCAGGCGGAGCGACATGCGATGCGGGCAGCGCAACGATCAACAGGATAGCCATGCCCGCGATACTCGACAGCGCGACCGTCCATGAGCGGCTGACCGGCTGGCTGCGGGAGCGCAAGCCCGACTGGCAGGGGCTGAGCGTCGCGCCGATGGACGTGCAGCTGGGCTCCGGCTTCTCGGCCGAGATATTCTTCGTCGACGTGGCCTATACCGACCAGGCGGGGCCGCAGCGACGCACGCTCGTCGTCCGCCGCCAGCCGCAGACCTTCGAGGTGGTGTTCGAAAGCGATCTGAGCCTGCAGGCCGACATGATGGCGGCGTTGGATGCGCGTGGCGACGTGCCGGTGCCGGCGTGGGTAGGCCTGGAGCGCGATCCGGCGGTGCTTGGCGCGCCGTTCCTGGTGATGGGCCGGGTCGAGGGGCAGGCGGCGACGCAGCGGCCCAATTACAATCTCGAGGGCTGGCTGGTCGATTGCAGCCCGGAGCAGCGCCGCCACGCCTTTGCGACCGCGCTGGAGGCGATGGCGCGGCTGCACGCGATCGACTGGCGCGATGGCTTCACCTTCCTCGACCGGCCGGACCGCGGCGCGACGGGGCTGGACCAGTATCTCGGCTATCTCGTCGCATGGCACCGCGCGGCGGGCCAGGGGCGCACCCTGCCGATTACCGACGCGGCGCTGGCCTATGTGCTGGCGAACAAACCGGACGACAGCGAAACCTGCGTGCTGTGGGGCGATCCGACGCCCTCGAACACGATGTGGCGACCCGACGGCAGCGTGGCGGCCCTGATCGACTGGGAACTGGCGGCACTCGGCCCGCCCGAGCTGGACCTCGCCTGGTGGCTCTATTTTGACGATCTGTTCAGTCGCCGCTTCGGCGTCACCCGGCTCGACGGCCTGCCGACCCGCGACGAGACGATCGCGCTCTACGAACAGGCCTCCGGCCGCACCGTCCGACACATGGACTATTATGACGTCGTCGTGGCGCTACGCATGGCCTTGGTGGCGGTCGGCGCGTTCGATCGGCAGGTGTCGCTCGGCAACATCCCTGCCACCAACGCGTCGGTCGATGCCAACCTGATGACCCTCTACCTCGCCGAACGGCTGGGGCTGCCGCTGCCGACGCTCGGCGACGATTTCCGCGCCTTCATGAAGAACCTCACGCCCGTGAAGGACGCCGAGTGAAGCAGACGGGGCGGGCGCCGGGCTGGTGGTTCATCCTGCTGCTCGGGCTCGTCTACATGTTCAACTTCGTCGACCGCACGATCGTTTCGGTGCTGGGCGAGGCGATCCGGCGCGATCTGGCGCTGAGCGATTTGCAACTGGGCCTGCTCGGCGGGCTCAGTTTCGCCATCTTCTATGCGGCGCTGGGCATCCCGCTGGCACGGCTGGCGGAGCGGCGCAGCCGCGTGGGGATCATCGCGGCGGTGACGGCCTTGTGGTCCGTGATGACGGCGCTGTCCGGGATGGCCGGATCGTTCGCGCAATTGCTGGCGGCGCGGGTGGGCGTGGCGGTGGGCGAGGCGGGGCTGACGCCGTCGCTCGTCTCTATGCTGTCCGATCGTTTCCCGCCGCAGCGGCGCGCGGCCGCTTTCTCGACGATCGCGCTGGGCGCGCCGATCGGCGCGGCGGCGGCGGCAATCGTGGGCGGCGTGGTGGCGGCGCGGTTC
>CAXTTS010000008.1:4961-35766 GCA_964247265.1 uncultured Sphingomonadaceae bacterium | reverse complement strand
GCGCCGAGAAGTCGGGCGCGATGCGACTGGCGCGGTGATTCACTCGAAGCGCGGCGCGCACATGACGCCGCGCAGCGTGGTGAACTGGTTCGCTGCCGTTTACAGCGAGCTTGGTCTCGCCGGCTGCTCGTCACATTCCGGCCGCAAGACCTTCATCACGCGCTCGGCACGCCTGCTGGCCGCAGTCGGTGGCTCGCTGCGCGATGTGGAGGAGCTTGCCGGCCACCGCTCGATCGCGACGACCGAGCGTTACATCGAAGGCGACGCGACATCCAGCGCCGGCTGATCCGCCTGATCTGATTTCCACCCTCTGAAGAAAGGAACACGGCCATGATCGGCAGTGAAGGGAAGACTCATGCCTGCAGCAGATTGAGCCAGCAGGAGCGCGTCGCGCGCATCGCCGCGCTGAACGACGGGCTGCGGAAGTCTGGTCGCGGTGGGCGCGTCATGATCACCGCCGGCATCGCGGCATTGGGCGAAGAGAGGCTGCCGGCCGTGCTGCGCATGGTCGCGGCGTTCGACGCGTTCGACGAGGATAATGATCCCTACGGCGAGCACGATCTCGGCATGCCGACGATCGGCGGCGAGCGCATCATGTGGAAGATCGACTATTATGATCGCGCTTGCACCGGTGGCTCGCTCGATCCTGCGGTGACGACGCGCGTGCTGACCATCATGCTCGCCGCGGGATATTGACGTGGCGGCGCATCATCCCGCCACGGGTGGTGGCCAGCGCGAGCTGCTCGAAGCTGGCGAACACCATCCTCGTCACCGGATTTCGGCAGCATCGGCGCTGTCGCCATACATGCAGGGCGAGTTCGACGGCTTTTGGGGCCTTTGCAGCCTCGTCAATGCGCTACGGCTGCTGCTCCCGGTCCGGCCGCTGGACCATGCCGATAGTAAAGCGCTGTTTCGCTACGGCATTCGCTGTCTCGAGCGACGCGATCACCTGATTGCCGGCGGCTTCGGCATGCCGCTGTCGCTATGGCACGCGCTTGCCGACGAGATGGTTTCCGCAGCCAGTCTGCCGGCTTGTTTGCGCGGGGTAACGAGAGGGTTACTCAGGGTAGTTTGCTAGGCTGGGGCGGACTCAAGGCGGTTACGTCGCTCCATGGTGCCACCCACGGCGAGCGCTACCGGAAATTCGCAACCTTGCTCCATCGCCGCTATCCGCATAGCGACCCGGTATGATCCGCCACCTCAGCCTGATAGTCATGTCTGCACTCGTTCTGGCCGGATGCGATGGCGCTGCAGGTAGCGTAGCTGCGAGCCAACCAGGTATCGGTGCGAATGGGCGACGCGACCTAATCGGCGCCAACGTCAATATTGGCGGTGAGAAGCAGGGGCAAACCTACGCGACCTACGACGACTCTCGCGACCGAAGGGGCACGGGGTTGGCGTTCGCCGGATACGGGTGTCAGAGCAATTGCGCGGACGTGATGGGCGGCTATCAGCGCGCCCGGCGCGCGAAGGTCACCGATGCGCGACTCTGTGCGGCCACGACGTGGGGAGAGCTGGAGGGCTGCGTAGCATTTGCCCAGGGGCATCCATCCGAGTTATCAAGCTTGCCGCCGCTCAGGGAGACGGCCGCGCCCTGATCCGGCGGGCGCTTGGCTATCCCTACCCTACCGCTGCTCGGGCCGCAGTTTCCCAGCGCGCGCCTTGTTGAACTTGATCGTGCAGCGGGCTCTGCCGGCGCGAGAAGGCAAGCAGGCGATGGGTAAGCGATGCGGCCCTGGTGGCTGCGCCTTTAGCGGCAGTGACGTACTTCTCGACCTCCGCCGATCGTCCTTGCCCCATACGGATGTCGATCAGCTCGAGCAATCCCAAGATGTCGGCGAGCAGGTTGTTAAAGTCGTGCGCGAGACCGCCGGTCAGCTGTCCGACCGCTTCCATTTTCTGGCTCTGCCGCAACATCTCTTTGCGGCGCAACCGGGACGGCGGCTAACGTAGTCTCACGGCGTGAACCAAACCCGCCGGATCTTCTGGCTCTCGATCTGGTAGATGGCCACTCCTTCGCTCGACCTGCCGCCGGCAGTGGTGCGTTCCTTGTCGATCACGAAATCGCCATTTTCCATGCGGGATAGGATCATCGCGTGAGGATGGTATTTTTGAAACATTGGCTCGTAGCGAGCAAGCAGCGCTTCTCTCCCGCTGAGGCTTGGCTTGGTTTCAGGACCCAGATCGAAGATTTCGATGTCGTCCGCATAGAAGGATGCGAATGCCGCTGCATCGCCCCCGTTGAAAGCCTCGATTTGCCCCTGCACGATTGAAACTGGCGTACGGGCAGTCGGCGCGCCTTGCGCGTGCACTTCGGTGGTGAGCAGCAACAGCACGGCTGCCGGCCTGAGCCAATTGTCCGTCTTTCGCATTCCGCCCTCTTGAAGCCGATCGTCTATGTCTCCTCCTGAATAGCTTGGGCGAAAAGCGGCTGGACCGCAAACCACTTCTTGCCATCTAAGCTACCCGCTTCTTGTAAGGACCACGCGGCTTAGGCGCTGGCGCATCCGCGTCAATCCGCGCAACGATGTCCTCCAACGACCAAAGCCGGTCGGTCACGTCAGGTGCTGCCCGCGCGGCTTGAAAGAACTTTCGGCTGCATATAGCGTCTGATCTGGTCCTTATTCTCCTACGGATCACACTCAGGCCGCTGGCTACATCGGGCCGCGGTCGATTCATTTTCCAGAAAAGTGCGTAGTTGAAGCTTATGGGCGGTTGACCGACATCAGCAGACCGTTCTCAAGTTGACCCGGTTTCACTGGTCCAATGGTCCACTCCGCCCCCTCCCGCTATCGACTACGGCGTCGCTTATCTCTCCGCCGACGCCAAGCTGCGCGGCGGTGACAGCGGAGGCCGATCACATCCTGCAGCTTCTCGACCGGGTGTGTCATGTCGTTAAGCCCTACCCAAAGATAGTGGCAGGAAAGGTCGTTGGACCGACACTCCCGGAAACGCGCTGGCGCTTAACGCAGTGACGATATCGCGATTTCAGCCGGCTGGGGAACCCCAAACGGGCGATTGTCACAGCGTACGCCCAGCGGAGCAAGGGGGGGGAATATTGCGATGAGGACTCAGGGCATGCTGGGGGCGACTGCCCTTATGGGATCGTTGCTGCTACCGCTCGGCGCGCACGCACAGGCCCAGACGCCGCCGAACACAGCCGAGAGCGACGGGCAGATCCAGGACATCGTCGTCACTGCGCGCCGCACCGAGGAAAGCCTGCAGAAGACGCCCGTCGCCGTCACCGCCCTGAACGCGGCGGCGCTGACGACAGCCAAGGTCGAGAACGTCCTGGATCTCCAGCGGACCGCGCCGGGCCTCACCATTGCGCGCGGCTCGGCGGGCGGCGACGGGATTGTTTTCGTCTCAATTCGTGGGCAGGGCAATCTTCAACCGATCCTCGCTAACGACCCGGCCGTCGCGACCTATATCGACGGCGTGTACGTCGCGCGTCCGTCGACCGGCCTGACCGACATCCAGGACGTTCAGCGCGTCGAAGTGCTGCGCGGACCGCAGGGCACGCTGTTCGGGCGCAACACTACGGGCGGCGCGGTCAACATCATCAGCAACGATCCGGACCAGATTCTGAGCCTGCGGGTGAAGGGCGAGCTCGGCAATTTCGAGACGCGAGCGCTGGGCGTGACGGCCAACGTGCCGCTGACTGACAACCTGTCCGCGCGGGTGAACTATAATTTCCGCGAGCATGACGGTTATGGCAACGCGCTCAACACGCGACGCGATCTGGCAGACACGAAGAACCATTTCGTCCGCGGCAAGCTGAAATATGAAGGCAATGGTTTCGACGTCACGCTGAGCGGCGACTACAATCGGGCGACCAATCATGGCCAAATGATCGTGCTGCAGTCGATCAATCCGGCGACGATCCCAATTCCGTCTTATATTCCAGTCCTGCAGGCTGGCCTGCACTCTAAGCGTTTCTGGTGGGCCAACACCGCCACCGGCACCGTGCCACCCGCCGCAGGTAGCGCGAACGCGATCCTGTTGGCCACGCTGCCGGCCGACGTGCAGGCGCGCTACGGCGTGCAGCCGTTCAACCTTCTGGAAGTCTATGGCTTCTCCGGTACGGTGAACGTGGAACTCGGCGATTATAAGCTGAAGTCGATCACCGGTTATCGCCATTCCAAGAACTTCGGCCTTAGCGATACGGACGGCACGGCGGCGCCGTTACTGGCGACGTTCGCCGGATCGAAATCCTATTATCTGTCGCAGGAGCTTCAACTCTCCGGCAACATCACCGATGCGCTGAGTTTCATCACGGGGGCTTATTATGGCTACGAGACTGGCGACGAGACCAGCCGTTCGCAGATCTTTGGCGGCCTGATCCGTGACAGCAACGCTGATGCGACGAACAAGACGTTCGGCCTCTTCGCTCAAGCTTATTACGAGCTCAGCCCCACGATCCGCGCGGTCGGCGGATTCCGCTACACGTGGGACGTGCGCAACACCGTGCTGCACAACGCGCAGATCTTTGGCCGCTCGTACGACGTTGCAGTGGCTGGGACGCCCACGGGCATCAACTGCACCGTCACCACGCCGACCGATCCGGTGACGGCAACGACCTGCAACCAGGCGCAGGATGCCAAGTTCAACTATCCGGCATGGACCGCCGGCCTCGACTGGCAGGTCAACGATCAACTGTTCGCCTACGTCAAGACGAGCGGCGCGGCCAAGGCCGGCGGCTGGAACCTGCGCGCGGGTGGGCTTCCGGCGTTCAAGCCCGAGAAGGTTAAGGACGCCGAGCTGGGCCTCAAGGCCGATCTGTTCGATCGCCGCGTGCGGTTCAACACGGCAGCGTTCTACACGTTGAAGTCCGACAATCAGGCGATTGTGAACTCGTTTGTGCCAGGTATCGGCGTTACTCAATATATTCAGAACAACGGTAAGGTGCGTATTTGGGGACTGGAAACCGAGCTGACCGTGGTGCCTTGGGAAGGCATGACGCTGAGTGGCAATCTAAGCTTGCAGGACGGCAAATATAAGCGCGGCTCCTTCTCCGAGATTCAGGTAATTGCGGGCAGCGGCTGCACCAACTCCTCGGGCGTGACCAATGGCTGCGTCGTCGATCTCAGCACGCTGCCGCTTATCCAGCTGCCTAAGGCGCAGCTTAACCTGAACGCCACGCAGAAATTCCCGGTCGGGCCGGGTACGCTCGCGGTCACCGGTGGCTGGGCGTATATCAGCAGCCAGCATTTCGACACTGTGAAGGCGGCCGATCAGGCATCCGCGACGGTGAAGGCGCAATATGCGACCGAGAATACGCTCGGCAAAGTTTCAGGATACGGCTTGTTCAACGGCCGGATCGCATATCAGCTCGAGGATCGCAACATCGAGATCGCCGTGTATGGTCGCAACATTGCGAACAAGAAGTACATCGTGCGGCGCTTCCCTGATCTCTACCGGTCGCTCGGGATCTCGTCCGAATATGCCGGTTATCCGGGCACCTATGGTGTCGAGGTGTCGTACAAGTTCTAAGCTGCGATTGCGTCCGCGCCATATCGCAGGCGGCGCGCGATCTGGACCTGCATGAGAACGTGCTGCGCAAGTGGGCGCGCGAGCAGCAGGCTGACCCGGGATCGGCGTTTCCCGGGTGGCGTGATGAAGCCGGAGCAGCAGGAGATTGAGCGGCTGCGCCGCGAGCTTGCCAGGATGAAGGCGGAGCGCGACATCCTAAAAAAAGCGGCGGCCTACTTCGCCAGGGACTCGATATGAGGTTCGAGTTCGTAGCGAAGCACCGAGGGATCTGGCCGGTGTCGTGGATCTGCGAAGCGCTCGGTGTTTCGCGTAGCGGCTTTCATGCCTGGCTGGTTCGGGCACCCAGTGCCCGCGTCCGCAGCGATGAGGAGTTCGGCGCCAGGGTCCGCGCCAGCTTCATCTCCAGCTATAGGACGTACGGTGCGCGCCGCGTCTGGCACGACCTTCTGGCCAAAGCCCTTTCATGTGGCTTGCATCGCATCGAACGGCTGATGCGTGTGCATGGCCTGAGGGCGCGTCCGCGACGTCGTGGCCTGCCCAAGGACGATGGTCTGCGATCGGTCATTGCCGACAATATCCTCGACCGCCAGTTCACCGCCGAGGCGCCACCCAGAGGTGGATCGCGGACTTCACCTACATCTGGACCGCCGAAGGATGGCTGTACGTCGCTGTCGTCATCGATCTGTTTTCGCGCCGTGCGGTCGGCTGGTCGATGAGCGACACCATGACCGCCGACCTTCGACGGACTCGCGCATCAATCGGCATCATCACCTACCGGGCGAATGGCGCACCGGGTTGAAGTCGGCGGCAGGAACGGAGACAGCCTGCTCGACGCGCAGGACTATTCCGGATGACTGGATGGCCATGACCCAATCGACCGAACCCAGAACCGCCACCATGCAGGGCGGCGGATTTTACAACCGCAATTCGGCGCTTCAGGCCGCGAACCTCACGTCCGCCCTCCCTTTGTTGCAGGAGGCGGCAGACCACCTCCCGATCCGGGATGGCGCTCCCGTCGTGATCGTCGATTATGGCGCGTCCCAAGGGCGCAATTCGATGCTGCCGATGCGGATGGCGATTGACCTGCTCAGGGCGCGCGTCTCTCCCGCACGGGCGATCGAGGTGATCCATACCGATCTGCCCTCCAACGATTTCCAGACGCTGTTCACGCTGCTGGCCGACGACGCATCGAGCTATCTGGCGAACCGGCCGAACGTGTTTCCCTCCGCCATTGGCCGCTCCTATTTCGCTCCCATATTGCCGCCGGGCAGGGTCGACCTCGGCTGGAGCGCCAACGCCTTGCACTGGCTGAGCCGCAACCCGGTCGATGTGCCAGACCATGGTTGGGCCGTCTTCAGCAATTCCGCCGAGGCGCGGGAAGCGGTGGATCGGCAGCTGGCGCAGGATTGGGAGGATTTTCTGACCGCCCGGGCATCCGAGCTGCGCGAAGGCGGAAGGCTCGTCTGCCAGTTCATGGGCCGCGGCGTCGAACGACACGGTTTCGAGTGGATGGCGGGCGCCTTCTGGCACACGCTGCAGGGCATGGCCGAGGACGGCCTGCTGTCGGGCGAGGAACTGCTCCGCATGACCTGCCCGTCGGCCGGCCGCTCCGTCGCCCAGGTTCGGGCGCCGTTTGCCGATAGCCCATGCGCCGGGCTCGCGCTGACGCACGTGTCGGTCATTGCGGCGCCGGATCCGTTCTGGGATGCTTATTGTAAGACCAGGGATGCGGAGCAGCTCGGCAGGTCATGGGCGATGATCATGCGCGCGGCCAACGGCCCGAATTTCGCCGCTGGACTGAACGCCGATCGCGACGTGGATGCGTTTCTCGACACCCTCACCGCCCGCCTCGCCGACCGGATCGCGGCCGATCCGCAGCGCAGCGAAGCTTATATCCTGCTGGTCGCGCTGGAAAAGGTCGCCTCGCCGGAGTGACAGATCCCCGCCGGATTACGCTCAGGGCGCGGGTGGCAGCGCATAAGCCAGGATATAGTCGCCGGCTTTCGTGCCCAGCCCGGGATGGCCACCGGCGGCGATCACGACGAACTGCCGGCGGCTCCTGCGCGACCAGAAGGTCATCGGCGTCGCCTGCCCGCCCGCCGGCAGCCGTGCCCGCCACAGCTCGCGGCCGGTCCTCGTATCGATCGCACGCAGGTAGCGATCGTGCGAGGCGCCGATGAAGGTGAGGCCACCACCGGTCGTCAGCGCGCCGCCCATGTTCGGCACGCCCATCGGCAGCGGCAGGTGCGAGGCGATGCCAAACGGTCCGCTGTCTCGTCCGGTGCCGAGCGGGCGGCTCCACAGCAGGGCGCGCGTGGCGAGATCGACTGCCGCGATCATGCCCCAGGGCGGCCGTTGGCACGGCACGCCGATCGGTGACATCAGCGGCGTCACCTCGGCCGCGTAAGGCAGCCCCGCCTGCGCCACCGCGCCCGCCGCGCCCTCATGGCTGTTCAGCGACAGCGGCCTGATCCTGCGCCGATCCGCCTCCGCGCGGGGCACGAGCCGCGCCAGATTGGCGACGCGATTGCTGTTCACGATCATGATGCCGCGCGTCGTGTCGACCGACACGCCACCCCAGTTGATGCCGCCGCCATAACCCGGATAGATCAGGCTCGGCCGGTCGACCCCCGGCGGCGTCAGCGGCCCATCGTAGCGGGCGCGGCGGAACGTGGTGCGGCACAGCGCCTGATCGATCGGCGTCAGCCCCCACATGTCCACCTCGCGCAGCCGCGGGCCGGCGAAGCTTGGCATGTCCGGCGAGAATGGCTGGGTGGGCGCAGCGTGCTCGCCCCGCACATCGCTGCGCGGCACGGGCCGTTCGACGACCGGGGACAGCGGCCGTCCGGTTCGTCGGTCGAGCAGGAATATCTCGCCGCGCTTGGTTGGCTGGATCAGCGCCGGCACGTTGCCGATGTCGATCAGCGTCGGTTGGGCAGGCACGTCATAATCCCACAGGTCGTGGTGGGTCGTCTGGAACGTCCAGCGGACCGCCCCGCTCGTCGCGTCCAGCGCCATGACAGCGCTGGAGAAACGATCGTCAAACGGCCGGCGCCGGCCGCCATAATAGTCCGGCGTCGCGCCCCCGGTCGGCACGTAGACGAGGCCGAGCTTCTCGTCCGCGCTCATCGGCGCCCAGCTGTTCGGCGTGCCGAGCGTATAATGCTCCCCCGGCGGCGGCAGACCGTGGCGATCGGGCCGGCCGGCATCGAACGCCCAAGCCAGCGCGCCGCTCGTCACGTCGAAGGCACGGATCACGCCGGAAGGCTCGCCGACATGCTGGCCGTCCACCACCCATCCGCCGAGCACCGCGCGATCGCCAATGATCTGCGGTGGCGAGGTGACGAAATAATATCCCTTCTCCACCGGCGCCATGCCGGCGTTCAGGTCCACCGCACCGCCACGTCCAAAGCCGGCGCACGGCTGCCCGGTCGATGCGTCGAGCGCGATCAGGCGCGCGTCCATCGTTGCGGTGAGGATGCGCGCGGCGCATGGCCCGACCCCGCCGACGCGATGATAGGCGACGCCGCGACACGATCCGATCGCCACGCCCCGCCCATCGGCCTGCGCGCGGAACCGCCACAGCTGCCGGCCGCTCTCACCCTCCAGCGCGATCACGTCGTTGTCGCCGGTGCAGAGATACAGCGTGCCGTCGATCGCGAGCGGTGTCGTCTGGAACGTCACCGGCGGCAGCGGCGCCGGCATGCCGCTGCGGAAAGTCCAGGCGGGCACCAGCGTGGCGACGTTCGCGCGGCCGATCTGCGCGAGCGGCGAGAAGCGGCTGCCGCCACGATCGTTGCCGTAGTTCGGCCAGTCTCCCGCGCCCGCCGGAATCGCCCGTGCCATGCGCTCGTCGGCCGGCGCCGCGGCACGCGGGCCACTCAGAACGACGATAGCAGCGATGATCGCCACCGCCCCGCCGGCCCGTAGCGCGCCGCGCCGGCCGACCGGCAGCAGGAACGGCAGGCCCAGCAGCACCGGCACACCGAGGCGTGGCAGCAGCGCCCACAGATCGGTGCCGGTTTCCGCCAACGCCCATCCGAGCGTCACCAGCAGGAACAGCCCGTAGAGCCACGGCGCGCGGCGATCCCGCCGCCACACACTCCACGCCACAACCAGCATCACGATCGCAGTCAGCGCATACCACAGCGATCCGCCGGCCAGTGCCAGCATCGTCGCCGGCCACGCCAGCGCCAAGCCGAACAAGGCGAACGCCAGCGCGTGCAGCCGGACCGAGGTGCTCCGCAAGCCGACGCGCCGGAGACTAATGGCGGGTCTCCGGCCGACTGCGGACCCCCGCCGCGTGCCGGGCAGCAAGGCTCGCGAGCAGCACCGCTACCAGGAACAAGCCGATCTGCACCGCAAAGGCGGTGCGGTAGCTGCCCGTGCGCGCAAACATCATTCCGGCAAGCGGCGGCATGCCCACCGTGAACGGCAGATTCATCAGGCTCCACAGGCCGAGCGCCCCGCCCAGCGCCGCCGCGCCGAAACGCTGCGACAGCGCGGTGCCCAGGGTGGTGATCATGCCGCCCGCGTTCAGGCCGATCAGCCCCACGAGCAGCAGGCGCGGCAAGAAGCCCATCGGCACCAGCAGGCCGCACCACAGGATCGCCTGCAGGAACGCGTTCATCGCCAGCGCCCGGCCGCCGCCGATCCGGTCAGCCAACATCCCGTAGGCGACCGATCCGGCGATCCCGGCCCCGCCGAGCACCGAAATCAGCAACGCGGCCTGTGCCGGCACGATCCCCTGCCCGATCGCCATCGGCATGATGTGCGTCGCGATCGTCGCGCCGCCGCCGCCCATGATCGCCGCCGCCAGACCAAGGCACCAATAGTCCGCCGTGCGCGTCAGCCTCAGCCGGCCAGCCGGCGTCGGCAGTTCGGGAGAGGCCGTTTCCACGACATGGCCGTACGGGTGCAGGCCGACATGCTCCGGCCGCTCGATCACCCACAGCAAGACCGGCACCAGCGCCACGCTGAACGCCGCAAGCAGCAGGTACACGCCATGCAGGCCAAGCCCCGGCAGCAGCGCCGCCGTCAGCGGCGGCACCAGAGCCACCGCGATCGGCATGTTGACCAGCCCCATCGCCCGCCCGCGCCCCAGCGTGAACCAGTTCGCCACCAGCGCATTCGGCACCGCCAGCCCGAGCAGGGCGATGCCAGGGCCGACCAGCAGCGCGTAGCACAGCAGCAGCGTCAGGATGGTCGGCGCGAACGCGGCGGCGGCATAGCCCATCGCGCAGAGCGATGCTCCGCTCATCATCAGCGCGCGGATGCCGAAGCGCCGCATCAGCACACCCAGAAACGGTGCGATCGTGCCGATGGCCAGGATCACCAGCGAGGCGCCGGCGGTGCTGAGTCCGCGCCCCACCTGCATCTGCCGCTCGATCTCCACGATCAGCGTGCCGAACGATCCGAACATCAGCCCGGTCGCGACGTTCTGCGACAGCGCCGACAGCAGGATCATCCTTCGGCCGAGGCGGAGCGATCCGCCCGGCGGCATAGGCACGCCTATTGCAATGTCCGCCGGCAAGGCGACTTTCGAAACGCTGACGAATGGCGTCTTGCGCATCCTGCTCTCCCCCGCACCGAGGCCGAGCGCCAGATGCCGGTTGGAACGAACACCGACCCGCCACGGACGAACCTGCCCGCGGGCGGGCGCCGATATATCCCGTCCGGCCCGTCCTCGGACAGGGTCGCGCGGCGGAACGACCCTTAAATCCTGCGTCAAACATGATCGCTCGACGCGACGGGACCGAGGAGATGGCCCATGAAGATCTCGTACCTCGCCATGACGTCATATGAGGGGCCGGCACCGGGGCTGGAGATTTGGCCGGCGCCGTCGCTCTACTGCGATCCGGCTGTCGCGGCGGACAGCATGGCCCGCACGCTCGATCGCTGCGCCTATGCCGATGCGCTCGGGTTCGACTGGGTGAGCGTCTCCGAGCATCATTATGCGCCCTACATGATGACGCCGAACCCGATGATCATGGCCGGGGCCATCGCGCAGCGGGTGCGGCGCGCCACGATCGCGTTGCTCGGCCCGCTGGTGCCGCTCAACAATCCCGTTCGCCTCGCCGAGGAACTGGCGATGCTGGATGCGATGACGCGCGGCCGGCTGGCGGTGCTGTTCCTGCGCGGCACGCCAAACGAGCACCACACCTATGACACGCAGGGCGACACCCGCGCCATGACGCAGGAGGGAATCGACCTGATCCTGAAGGCGTGGAAGGAGGACGAGCCGTTCGCGTGGAAGGGCGAACATTTTAAGTTCGGCACCGTCTCGGTGTGGCCGCGCGTTGTCCAGCAACCGCATCCGATCGCCTTCGGCTCGGGCAATTCGGCAGAGTCGATCGCCTTCGCCGCGTCGCGCCGGCTGGGCATCGCCTTCTCGTTCGCGCCGGTGGAGGTGATCCGCGAGTGGATCGCGCTCTATCGCCGTGAGGCCGCACGCCACGGCTGGAACCCCACGCCCGCGCACATCCTGTATCGCGGCATCGGCCATGTCGCCGCCACCGATGCGGAGGCCGGCGCCGAGGTGGGCCGCTTCTTTGCCGAGCAGGCGGCCGGGCAGGCGCGCATCCAGGCGCGGACGATGGGCGGCCCGCCGGTCAATTCGCTGATCCTGGAACCCTATTTCCTCGGCGGTCCCGAGACGGTGACGGCGCGGTTCCAGGCATTGCACGATGTCGGCGTGGGCGTGGTGGACATGGTGTTCCTGGGCCACCATGCCCAGCAGATGGCGGCGATGAAACTCTTCGCCGCCGCCGTGATGCCGGCGATCCAGAGCTGGGACGATAGCCGCTTCGCCGCGCCCGAGAATGCGCTCGTCGATGCTGCCTGAACCGGCCGGCGGCGGGCTTTCCGCCCTGCCGCAGGACGGCTTGTGGCGCATCTCGGTGCTAGTTCGCCGGCGCGACGGGACAGCGGAAAATTGGCTCGACGAGGCGCTGATCCGCGCGCTGGCGACGTCGTTGCAAGGTGAAACCGGGCTTGTGCGGCTGGTGGTGGATCGGCCACCGCAGCGGCTCGATCCGATCGTGGCCGGCATCTTTCCGCCGCTGTTCGATGCGCTGATCGAACTCTGGTTCGCCTTCGCCGCCGAGGCCGTCGCATCGATGGCGCGGCTCGACGCCGATCCCGCTTTGGCCGCCGTGACCGGGACCGTGATCGACACCGCCCTAAGCGTACTATGGCTCGCACAGGCCTTTCCGATCAAGCCGGAGGCCGGCCGCAGCCGGGTGAAGCTCCTCGCCGGCGGCGACGTGGCCGAGGGCTGGTCGATCGAGGCAGCGCAAGCCTATTGGCGCGACGTGCACCCGGCGGTTGCCCGCACCGCTCCAAGCGTGTGGGGGCCACTGACCCGATACGTTCAGTTCCACGGCGGCGCGGTGCCGGCCGGCGCGTCGCAGAGCGTGCTCGGCCGGTGGCGGCAGGTGCCGTTGTGCGCGGAAATGGGATTCGCTGAGGAACGCGACTTCATCGCCAGCTACAGCAACGCCGAATATCACGCGATCGTCCGCCCGGACGAGGAGCGTTTCTCCCGCCCCGGCGAGGCGCTCGCCTTCGTCAGCGGCGAGGAGCGGGTGATCCGGATCGAAGGGAAAGCATGATGCGGCGACTGGACGGCAAGGTGGCGATCGTCACCGGATCTGGCGGCATCGGCGCCGCCACTGCCATCCGCCTGGCGGCGGAAGGCGCGCGCATCGTGATCGCCGACATCGACATCGCCGCAGCGGAGGCGGGGGCCGCTGCGATCGTGGCCAGTGGCGGCGAGGCGTTCGCCCACGCGCTCGATCTCGGCGATGAGGCGAGCGTCGCCGCGCTGATGGCAGCAGTGGAGGCGCGCTATGGCCGTCTCGACGTGCTGCACAACAATGCCGCCGCCACCGCGCCATCGCAGATGGGGCGCGACATGGCGATCGCCTCGATGGACGCGGACATCTGGGATCATGCGTTCCGCATCAACACGCGCGGCACGATGCTGATGATCAAGCATGCGATCCCGCTGATGCTGCTCGGCGGCGGCGGATCGATCGTCAACACCAGTTCGGGGGCGGCGCTGCGCGGCGATCTCTACGGGCCGGCCTATGCCGCGTCGAAGGCGGCGATCAACTGCCTGACGATGTATGTCGCCACCCAATATGGCAAGCAGGGCATCCGCTGCAACGTCGTCTCGCCCGGCCTGGTCCTGACGCGGAACGTGCAGGACAATAACAGCCGCGAGCAACTGGACCGGATCGAGGCGCACAAATTGACGCCCTATCTCGGCGCGCCGGAGGATATCGCGGCGGCCGTCGCCTACCTCGCTTCGGACGATGCCCGCTTCGTCACGGCGCAGGTGCATGTCGTGGATGGCGGCATCACCGATCACATGCCGTACTTCGCCGAAGTCTACGACAATTTCGTCGCCACCCCGGCGGAGCGGACGATCTGACGCGCCCGCGGCTGCTGCCCGGCAGGTTGCAGCTGTGGGGCAATCCCGCTTCTCGGCCCCCAAGCCCGGCGGATCAGGAGAAACGATGACAGCTTCTCGTACCACACGCGGCGCCCCGGAACGCGCCGAGCGCCTGCCGCTCGACTTTGCCGGGGTGACCCCGGAATGGCTGACCGGCCTGCTCCAGCAACGCTATCCGGGCGCGGCGGTCACGGGGATGCGCGTGCTCGGCACCATCGAGGGGCATACCAGCAAGGTCCGCTACGCGATCGATCGCAACGACGCAGCGATCGTGGCTGGGCTGCCAGCGCAGATTTGCCTGAAGGCCAACCTGACTGGCGACCCGCTGAGCAGCAACGCCTGCGTGAACGAGGCGCGCTTCTACGGCTTGTTCCGGTCAGACCTAGACCTGCCGGCGCCGCACTGCCTGCTGGCGGACTGGGACGATGATACCGAGGGTGAGCAGGGCCTCATCGTCCTTGAGGATCTGGTGCCGATCGGCGGCACCTTCGGCACGTCTGGCCAGAACCTGAGCGTCGACGAAATGGCGAGTTCGCTTGGCGAGATGGCACGGCTGCACGGCACGACATGGGGCCATCCCGAACTGGGCCGACAGGAATGGCTGTTGCGAGGCACCGCGCGCAGCACGCCGGGCGACGATTACTGGATGTTGATGCGCGACTATATTGGCCCGCACAACGCCCGGGCCGATCATCTCGCCGTCCTGCCCGGCTGGGCCGCCGAGGATCCGAACCGACTGCACGCCGCCTATCTGCAGCTTTGCGACCGGGAGACCACCGATACCAGCCCGCTCTGCCTGGTCCACGGCGATGCGCATATTGGCAACAGCTATCTACGGCCGGATGGATCGCGCATGTGGTTCGACTGGCAAATCGTCCGCAAGGGCCGGCCATGGCGCGACGTCACCTACTTCCTCATCGGCTCGCTGAGTATAGAGCGCCGCCGCGCCGCAGAGCGCGATCTGATCCGCCATTATTGCGACGAGATCGCGCGCTACGGCGTCACGCTGGACGCCGATGCCGCGTGGGACGATTATCGGCGCTGGGTGCTGTGGGGCGTCATCGCCTGGCATCTGAACATCAATCCGAACGAAGACACGATCGCCAGCCTCACCCGCTTCGGCACCGCGGCCGAGGATCTTGGGACGGGCGCCTTCTACGGCTATTGAACGGAGCAACGAAGATGGCGCGGGTGAGTAGGTTTCCTTCAAACCAGCGGCGCTCAGACCTTGCAGATCGATGGCCGGCCGGCGCGGTAAGTGCGGATCAGCGTAGGCGAACGGCGGAAGATCACATCTTACAGCTCAGACCTAGGCTGACGGGCGTTGCCATGTCTCTGCTGTGCGAGCCTCCGGGGGTGACGCTCCTATCACGCTTGAGCCTACCGGTCCCGTCCGCCCGGCAGGCGCGGCGAACAAGGGGCCGCCGCATCTATGACGAAGATAACACGAACAGCAAAACTGCCTATTTGAGTCTGTACTTCTTCAATATTTTTCTCTGGATCGGCTGTAGCTGTCGTTATGAGGCGAGGTGAGCACTTTGTCAGCCAGCGCGCCAGCCGGTCCGCCCTGAACGGCTTTACCTCGACATAGCGGCGCTCGGCGCGCGATCCGGCAACCTCCGGACATTGATAATCCGGCAACCCGTTCACTACCGTCATCTCCAGGCCGATGGCATCGACAAAGTAACGCAGCGCCGCGACCGCGCGTAAGAGACGCGGCGGCGGTCGGCGGTGGAGAAACGTGCGAGAGATGCGCCAGATACGCCTCGGCATTGGTATCGTCATTCTCGATGTCGTCCGGTTGATGCAGATGGTGCGGACCAGGCCAGGGCTGCCCGGACGAAAGCGCCGAGACACCGCCCAGCAGATCGAACTTGTCCAGCACGATCGCACAGGCGCCGCGCTCGGCTGCCGTCACGCCGCGACAGGCCGCCCAGCCCCGATCCGACGCACACGACATCGAAGTCCGTATACCACGGCATCTGCTCTCTCCACGAACAGCCGAACCGAAGCCGATCGGCCGATGACGGACCTGTCCTCGTCTAGGCGGCCGCCGTTTCGGCGAGATACGCCTTGTACCGGATCAGGTACGTTTCCAGCCGCTCGACTAGGAAACCAGGCAGCGCGTCGGGGGCGAGCGATGCCTTGTCGTTGCTGTAGCTGCGGATTGACAGGACGAGGATCTTCAGCGCGGCGACCGCCAGATAGAAGCTGAAATAAGGCATGTCCCAGCCGTACAACCGCTCGAACCCCGCGATCGCCGCCGCCTCCTCGGGGATGCCGGTGATGCGCGGTATGCCGAAGTTCAGGCTGAAGATGTCGTCCAGATACATCCAGTGTGCGAGATCCACCTCGGGCGGGCCTAGCGCAGCCACCTCGAAATCGAGCAGCGACGCCACGTCGCCATCCGAGCGGAACATCGTGTTGCCCAGCCGCGCATCGTTCCACACGAGACCGGAGCGATACAGCGGCGGCTGGTTGGCAATCAGGAAGCGCATCGCCTCCTCCACCACCGGAAAGGCGCGCCCCTGTGCCGCCCAGTCGAACCAGCGCCCGATGAAACCCGCAATATAATCTCCGGCCGAAGGTGGCCGATCGCCCTGCCCGCCCGGCAGGAATGGGAAGGCGCACCAGTCGATGCGATGCAGCCGCTGCATCTCGGCGATGCCGTTCCACCAGCTGCGCGCGCGCTCGTCGGGGGTGAGTTGCTCGGCGAACCAGCCTTCGGCGTGGTAACTCGGAAAGTCGGAGGGCACGCGCCCCTCGATCCGGTCCATCAGAAAGAAGGGTGCGCCCAACACGCCGGGATCTTCCTCCGCAAACGCGATATTGGGCACGCGCACGTCCGACGCGCCGGCGATGGCACGCATGACGCGGTACTGGTGGAACACGTCGGCCAGCATCGGCACCGCGACGTCGCGTTGCAGCCGGGCGACCAGCGGCCGCTCGATCGTACCGTCGCCCTCTTGCCAAGCCGCCGTGAACAGGATCGTCCGGCTGGAAAACCCCTGTGCCGGCTCGATAGCATCGCGGATTTCCACCGCCGGCTGACCCGGCAGCCGCGCACCGAGCCACGCGGCCAGCCGCTCCATCAGCGCATCCGTGTCGATGCTGGTAGCGCCGTCACTCATCGCAGGTCGATCACGCCAAGTGCGTCCATCGTTCCGTTGAGCTTCGCATCGCGCGTGCGCTCCGCCACCAGCGCCAGGATATCGTCATGATACAAGTCGCCGGGCTCGAGCAGGGTGGGCCGGCCGCTGCTGCCGAGATGCACGGGGCGCAACCGCACGCCGCTGATCGCGCCGTCCGTGATCGTCACCGACGCCGCCAGGCCACGGCTGGTCTCGTCCAGCATCGGCGCCGCGATGCCCGACGGGGTCTCCTCACGCGACCAGGGCGAGATCATCGCAAACTTGCCCATGCAGTAGAGGATCGCCCTACCGCGATACACCTCGAAGCCCTTGATCGGCAGTGGCCCCTGGCTGACGATCAGGTCCACCCCGGCATCGATGAAGGCGCGCGCCGCCTCGCGCTGATACTCGGCGATGGCCGAGGGGTGCTCCAATATCCCCCAGTGGCAGCTGAGCACGACGGTATCGACCTGCGCCCGCAGCGCCGTGATGCTTTCGATCACCGCGCCCAGATCGTCTCGGTTCACCAGCGTGCGGGTGTCGGGCGCGGTGCCCCAATTGTCCCACGATGCGTTCTCGGCATAGGTGTGGCGGCGCAGCGGCACGATGCCGGGGGTACGCCGGCCGGCATGCGCGCCGGGCAGGAAGCCCGAGGTGCAGGCGAGGAAACCCACCCGGGTGCCGCCCCGCTCGACGATCGCCGGTGCCCGCGCCGCCACTATGTCCACGCCGCCGCCGACCGGGGCGATGCCGGACTCCCGCAGCAGCTCGATCGTGCGCAGAAAGGCGCGGTAGCCGCCGTGCATCGTGTGGTTGTTGGCGACGGACATGACATCGAACCCCGCGCGGCCCATCATCCGGATCGATTCCGGCGCGCCGGGTGCGAACAGATCGCCCTTGTCGAAATCGTCGTTGATGTGCGCCTCGACCGGGTGGGTATCGCCGGCCTCCTCCGCATAAGGCCACTCGCAATTGCCGAAACTGATGTCGGCGGCGGACAGCGCCGGCGTCACCTGATCGAACAGGCCGGCCGGCGGCTCCCGCGTCATCAGCTGCAGATCGCCGACGGCGAACAGTTCGATCGTGGACCCCATGCTCATCTCCCTCCGAATTGATAACGCAGCTGCAGGCCGTATATGCGCGGCGGCGCGAGCAAAGCGGTCGAGTGAACCAGCCGGCTGAGCGGAACAACGAGCAGCCGCCTTATGTTTCCGCCCCAACGATAACGCGGTCGCATAGGTCGGCCGACGCCGACCGCTTAGTCCACTCGGCGTTCCTGTTCGAGGCGACGGGAGATATCGAGGAGCGCCCTCACCGGGGCGGACGGCTTCAGGTGATGGATGAAGCCGACCGCGATCATGCGTGGCGGATCGAATTGGCGCACCTCGATCCCGGTCGCTTGCATTGCATTCACGTCCCACATCGCCGACGATCCGATGCCAGCCCTGATCCCGCTCAGGAAGGTCGTCGGATCGCCGCTTTCGATCACGCAGTTCAGCATCGCCCCGGCGCGCTCGCATGGTTCGTCAAGCAGGCGCCGCCGTTCCTCGCTTGGGGCGGGGCAGATCATCGGCAGGCCATCGAGCGACTTGAACGTCACCGCAGGCGGCAGATCGGTGGCCACGGGCGACGCCAGCACGATGCCGAGCGGGCGCGTCGCTGTGAACGTCAGTCCGCGCGGGGTCTTGGCGAGCGGGCTGTAGGCGACATCGAGATCACGCAGGCGCAGGCGATCGAACATGTCGTCCTCATGGCCGAAATGCAGCACCTGCAGGTGCGTGTCCGGCCATGTGCGAACGAACCGCTCCAGCATCGGCGACATGCCGGCGGCCATCGCGCCGAGTGTGCCGATCCGCAGGATGTTGGTGGCGGCATGCCGATCGGACACGCGCCGGATGTCCTCGATCGCGGCCAGGCCCCGCCGCGCGGCGGTGACGACATCCTGGCCGGCGATGGTCAGTTCCAGCCGCCGCCCGGCGCGCTGGAACAGGGTGCAACCAAGCTCCTGCTCCAGTTCGTGCAGCGCACGCGAGATGGCGGGTTGCGAGATGCCGATACTGTCGGCGGCGTCGGTCAACGTCCGATGCTCGGAAAAGGCGACGAGGTAGCGCAGATGCTGGAGGTTCATCGGCATCCGGCTCCGATGGTACGTCGCTGGTCGACCGACATGATCCCGGCTCCTCTTGTATGGCTCTGCGCCGCATTGCCTGTCAGCCTTGCCTTCCGCCCGACAGGAACGGTCAATCCAGCGGCCGGCACGAACCTGCACGCGGGTGATGGATCACGCCGAAAGATAGCGGCAGGTGCATTGTTCGCACGCGTCGCGCGGCCTTAGGGTCGCGACTGTAAAACAAACGGAGCGGATATGGCAGGAAGGCTCGATGGGCGCGTTGCGCTCGTCACGGCGGCGGCGGACGGCATCGGGGCCGCAACGGCCCGCGCCTTCGCCCGGGAAGGCGCCCGCGTGGTCCTCGCCGACATCAACGACGCGCTGGGTGAGGCGCGCGCCGAGGCATTGCGCGCGGAAGGGCTGACCGCCCGCTTCATCCACGCCGATGCGACCGACGAGGAGGATGTGGCCGCACTCGTCCGCCGCACGGTGGAGGCGTTTGGCGGGCTGCATCTGGCGGCGAACGTGGTCGGCGATGCCCACCCCGATTCCGCCGGGCCGGAATTCCACCAACAGGATCTCGCCGCGTTCGAGCACACGATCACGATGTGTCTACGCACCACCTTCCTCTGCCTGAAACACGAGATAGCGCATATGATCGATCATGGCGGCGGCGCGATCGCCAACGTCACGTCGCTGGCGGGCATGCTCTACAACGGCTTTGGTGGCGCGGGCTACGGCGCGGGCAAGGCCGCCGTGATCCGGCTGACCAAGTTCGCCGCCGTCAGCTACGCCGATCGCGGCATCCGGGTGAACTGCATCGCCCCCGGCGTCACGCCGACACGCGCCTACTACAAGTTCGGCGACGATTACGCCAAGACGCTGATCGACGAACAGGTGGTCAACCAGCCGATCCGCCGGGCGATCGCCGCGGATGAGCAGGCAGCCGGCATCCTGTGGCTGTGTTCGGACGAGGCCGGCATGGTGACGGGCCACACCCTGCCGATCGATGGCGGCTGGACCGCGCAATATTGACACCTGCCGAAGCAGATATTGGGAGGATCAGCACATGTTTAAGGGCCATGCCGGTCTGGCCATGGCGGGCGATCATCTCGACCTCTCCTATAACCAGCCGGACGAATAGCCGAAGCTCACGCCATCCGGTTCGATCCGCACGCTCATCTTCACGGTCGGGAACGAGACGGCGGGGGAGACGCTCGACTGGCGACACAGTATCGATCCGCTCCACCATCATGGCAGCGACCAGTTTCGCGCGATCCTGACGGACAGCTGGAACCTGGCCGGCCGGCGGCTGGCAGCCGGCGACTACGCCTTCCAGGATGCCGGTCTGGTGTATCAGGAGCACCCGACGCCGAACGGTGCCGGCACCACGATGCTGGTGATGGCCGACTCGCGCGGCAATCAGGCGACGATCGCGCAACGCCGCGACGTTGCCAATGTGTTCGAATATGACGACGTGTACGGCGCGGCCAAACCGGGCCAGACCTATCCCCACCCGGACGGCGACCGTGGCATAGCGGCGATCACCACGACCGCCGGCGGCACCGGTAACGGCTATCTGCGCGGTACGATCGGCGCTTTGCCACCGGGCGCGGCGGGTGCGCTTTCCGGCCTGCTTGGCAATATCACGGCCGGGCCGGTGGTGCATGTCGTCCATGCCACCGCAGCGGAACGGCTCATGCCGACGATCACCTTCGACACCGAGATAGTCCTGCTAGTCGTGCGAGGCCTCGTGACGATCGGCCCCTGCGCCTATCATGCCGGCGAGCTTCGTGTTCAGCGGAGCGATGCGGCGCTGATCGCCCCGTTGGTCGGTGCACGCACGCTGCGCCAGCTTGAGGACAATATCGCCGCGCTGGCCCTCACCCTAGACGCCGCGCATCTCGACCTGCTCGACGCGGCCAGCCGCATCGACCTCGGCTTCCCGCACGATTTCCTGCAATATCCGTTCATTCGCGATGGGCTTACCGCCGGTACGGTGCTGCGCCCGCGATCCTGAGCGCGTGCTTCGCGCTTGATTTCTTCAAAGCGGGATCGCGAGCATCTCCGCCATGTCGCGGATCGGCCGGTCGCCGCTCCAGCCGATGGCCGACTTGCGGCACTGGGCGAAGGCTGTGCGCATGGCCGGGCTGTCCTCGAAGATCTCGACGAAACAGCCGAGCAGATCGCTCGTATCGAACCACGTCGCGCTCATCGCCCCGCCGAACAGCGTGCACGACCAGGCCAGCGGGAAGCCGAGCCTTTCCATCCGCGCCACCTCCGCCGCCAACTCGGGCACGCACCAGCTGACGCTGGCGAGGCGGGATCGTCCGTCGGGCGAGAGGTCGCGGATCGCGGACGGACTATCGCAATGCTGCTCCATCAACTCCAGCTGGACATCACCCCACTGCGCCACCGCGCTGCTATGATCGTAACGGCCGGGCCGGCCGCGATGGACGACGTCATCCAGCGGGACATGGCGGCCGACGAAGAACGGGCCGATGCCGATCGCCTGCACCCAGCGCATGATCGCCGTGTCGATATCCTCGAAGACCGACCAGCCGAGCTGGACCACCGGATAAGGCGTGATCGCACCAAGAGTTTCCGTCAACATGCTCGGCCCGCCCTGGCAGCGTCCCGTTCGCGCGTCATGGCGATCGGGATGTCATGGTCCTTCGCCGCCGCCGCGAACGCGGCCGAGAATATGGCGAGGCGGGACGCGTCGTACATACCGGTCACGCGGACGATCTCGCCGCCGGCCAGATCGTACACCATCGTGATCGGCGCCGCGAAGGCGTCGCCGCCGGGCAGCGTGCCGGTCAGCGTCATCACGACTATGATCTGGTCGTCGGCGCGGGTGAGGACAGTGACGTCGGTCAGGCGCGCGTCCGGCAGCACCCGCGTGATGACCACATGCTCGATATCCTGATAGTCGCGCAGTCGCTGCCCGTCGAACCAGCCGTCGCTTTCGCGCGGCGGTACGTAGCAGCTCTCGATGCGGTCCGCGAAGAAGCGGGTCGGGCCCTTCATCCCGGCGATCATGCTCTCCGCATAGCGCGCCCGCATGAAGTCCGCGATCTCGTCGATCTTCCGCATGGCTTGCCTCCTGCCGGCACGCGAATGCATGTCGATCCACGGCCAGCATGCCGGCGCGTGCAGGGATGCGGCCTGCCGAAAGAGGGGCACGAAGGGCCGATCCTGTCGCCATCGTCCAATAAAGTGAGGGTCGCTCGATCCGGCGGCATCGCACAGGGGGGGACGTCATGGATTGCTTGCGGAGCGACCTGCTACAGTCGAAGTCGCCGGTTGCCGATCGGGTGGAAGGAAGGTCGCGATCGGCGACGTTCGATGTCCAGATCCATCGCACGCACTGGCTGGAACCGGGCGAAGGACTGTTCCGCTCGCCGCGTTGCTTCGTGGAGATGTTCTGCAACGCCTCCCGCCTTGTCACGGGCGCGCGCGAGGCTGGCGGAGGTCCGTCGCGCTACGTCGATCTGGGTGACATCGCCTTCATCGCCAAGGATGAGCCGCTCCTGTGCCAGTGGCGGCGCGGCACCCAGCGCAGCATCTCCTGCGGTTTCGATATAGACGGGATCGCGTCGCGCACGGCGGTGGCGTGGGAATGGCCGGGCTTTGACTGGGCGACCGCGCTGGCGATCCGCAACGATTATATCGCCGCGACGCTGCGACGGATCGCGGCCGAAACGCTCGCCCCCGGCTTCGCCAGTGAATTGCAGATCGAGACGCTGCTGCTCGGCGTCGCGTTCGAATTGCGCCGTCAGTTCACCGGCGAAACGCACGCCGAAGCCGCTCCCGTCGGAGAACTCAACCGCGCGCAGCTCGATACGCTACGGGCGATCGCCGTGGATACGCCGGGTGATCCACCCAGCATCGCCGACCTTGCGGAGGCGATCGGCATGGACGGTCGGCAACTGGCGACGCGCTATCGCGTCACGACGGGGCAGACGCTGCGCAGCTTTCTGGCGGAAAGCCGGCTGGAGCGCGCCAAGCTGCTGCTGCGCGATCAGCGCCTGCTGATAAAGCAGGTGGCGTTCGACTGCGGCTTCAGGAGTTCGGCGGCGTTCGCCGCCGCGTTCCACCGCAGCACCGGCCGGACGCCGCAGGCGTTCCGCAGCGGGACCGCACTGCACTGAGCGCGACCGCCGATGCACTTGCGCAATGCATTTCGCGTTTCGGCAACGTCCCCGGCGGATGCCCCACCCGCTCACGACCTGCTAATCCCGTGGAAACAAAAACGGGAGGGACGGCATGGGCGTGCGCGAGGAAGCGATCGCACTGGAATTCATCGGCTATTTTCGCGACACCTGGCCCGAGGATCTCGATGTTCCGCTGAAGCTGGTGTCCGAGGACTGCTATTATCAGAGCATCGTGCCGACCACCGACCCGATTTGTGGCAAAGCCGCGATCAAGGCCAAGTGGGAACGGATCAAGGCTGAGTATGGCGACCAGCGCCACGATATGAGGGGCGTCGCCTCAAGCGACACACTCGTCTTCACCGAACGCACCGACTGGTCCCACACGAACGGCAAGTGGGTATCGATCCCGCTCGTCGCGGTGTTCGAGATCGGTGCCGACGGAAAGATCGTCGCCTGGCGCGAATATCTCGATGGCGGAAACGTCGCGCGGCAGATCGGCATGGATCTCGCGGCGCTGGAGCAGTCGCTCACGTCCGAGCCGGCGTGATCGCACCCGAACTGATCTTCAGTCTAACATAGGAGCGGATCTTGGCACTGACCAAACCGGAACAGATCGTACTCGATTTCATTGGCGCTTACCGTGACAGCTGGCCGGCGGACCTTGCCGCCGCGCTCGAGCCGCTGGCCGAGGATGCCTATTATCAGATCGTCGTCCCGACCATCGCACCCGTCGTCGGCCGCGACCGCATTCTTGCCGAGCATCGCCTGATGACCCAGAAGGTGGCCGACCAGCGCCACGACATGAAGGCATGGGGTTCGCACGGCAACACGGTGTTCACCGAGCGGGTTGATTGGTCGCTGCGTGACGGAAAATGGTCGCCGGTGCCGCTGGTGGCCGTGTTCGAAGTCGACGACGCCGGACGGATCGTGGCGTGGCGCGAATATCTCGATCTCGTCCACATCTCCAAGTCGCACGGCATGTCGGTCGATCAATTGATGGACTCGCTCGATCTCGACAAGCACCCGGTACCCGCGGCTTAGGCTGCGGGCCGCCTATCGAAGTCGACGACACGATCTGCATTTCAACGACACTTGCGCAGCTTGGTGGCCGCATCGGCCGCCCCGTAAGCTCGGCGCATCCTGACGACGGGCGATCCAAGGAGATCGGCCCGCGATCACGCTCGAAGGGGGAGATGACATGGCGAAATGGGTGATGCGGGCGACCGCCTCGATGCTAGCGGCAACGGCAGCGAGCGCGGCCGTCGCGCAAGACGCGGCCCAGGCTGTTCCTGCCGATCAGGCCGGAGCGGGCAGTCAGGCGGCGGCCAGCGGCGACACCAGTGGTGAGATCGTCGTCACCGCGCGGCGGCGCGCCGAAGCGGCGCAGACGGTTCCCATCTCGATCACGGCGGTGGGCGGCGATGCGATCAGGAATCTCGGCCTTCAAACCACCGGCGATCTGCAACGGCTGGTGCCCGGCGTGATCCTGAACGGGGCGGGATCGATGTCCAATAGCACCTACACCATTCGCGGCCAGGGCAAGGCGGTCACGGGGCCGGGCCTGCCCTCGGTCATCACCTACCTGAACGAGGTGCCGCTGCCGCCGATCGGCAGCTTCACGCCCACCTTCGATCTGGACAATGTGCAGGTGCTGAAAGGGCCGCAAGGCACGCTGTTCGGCCGCAACACCACCGGCGGCGCCGTGCTGGTCTACACGCGCGCGCCGGCTTATGATTTCAACGGCTATGCGCAGGCGGACATCGGCAACTACAACAAGCATTCGTTCCAGGGCGCGGTGAACGTACCGATCGTCGCCGACAAGCTGGCCGTGCGGCTGGCGGCGGATATCGAGCGCAACAGGGGCTTCACCGATAATTTCACGACCGGCGACCGGCAGGACAATCTGCATACGGACGCGTTGCGCGCCTCCGTCCTGTTCGAACCGAGCGACTGGATCAGGAACAGCCTCGTCGTCGATTACACCCGGATCGAAACCAACGCGCAGGCCTACTTCCCGGTGAGGGTGTTGCGTGCGGACCTGCAGCCGCTCGTCGACGCGCAGCGCGCGCTCGGCCGGCGGGCGGTGCAGACCTCGGTCGATCCGTTTGACAACGAAACCTTCTGGGGCCTGTCGAACACCACCAGCCTTGATTTCGGCGGCGTCTCGCTGAAGAACATCTTCGGCTATCGCTATACCAACGTGGACAATCTGCAGAACGCGGTGGGCCTTCCGGCAGCGCCGCTGCCCAATCTCGGACCGGGCCTAGCCGCGATCGGACTGATCCCCGGCCAGCCGGGCACCCTCATCACCACCCGCAACAAGAGCGTATCCGAGCAGTTCACCGACGAGGTGCAGCTCAGCGGATCGCTGTTCGACGATCATCTGTCATGGCTGGGCGGCGCGTTCTACCTGAAGGCGCGGCCGGCGGGCGTGAACTATCTGGTGCTCGATCTCTTCCGCCCGACGCCGCCCAGCGCCCGGACGGCGGCGATCGTCAACGGTGCGCTCGGCGGGATCTGGCCGGTCGGCTCGCTGTCCGACACCCTCTACGGCGACGAGAGCAAGGCGGTGTTCGCCAACCTGGCTTATTCGCTCGACGGACTGCTGGACGGCGTGACGCTGAACGGCGGCTTCCGCTACACATGGGACAAGCAGTCGATCTGCAGCAACAGCCGCGCATCGATATCGCTAGCCACCGGCGACACCGTCGTGCCGCCTTATGCCGGCCTGGCCGAATGCCGAGCCGACACAGGTAGCCGCTACGGCCGGGCCAGCTTCGATCGGTCGGCCAAATCGAAGGCGCCCACCTACACGCTGGGCGTCGACTACAAGGCCACCGACGATATCTTCCTCTATTTCACCACCCGGCGCGGCTACCGCGCGGGCGGGCTGAACGCACCGGTGCTGGCCCCCGTGCTCAGTCCCTTCCAGACGTTCGATCCGCAGATCGTCACCGATTACGAAATCGGCACGCACACCAAGTGGCGCAGCGGCGAATGGAGCGGCCACTTCAACCTGACCGGCTTCATCAGCCATTTCAAGAAACTGCAGCTTCAGGCCACCGGCATTACCGCCAGCTCCGGCCTGCCGGGCGTGGACTCTACGAACGCACCGGCGGGATCGGCGTTGCAGATCAACGCAGGCACGGCGACATCGAAGGGCGTCGAGTTCGATGGCGGCATTTCGCCGATGCGGGGGCTGCAATTCAGCTTCTCCGGCGCCTATCTGAACCAGAAGTTCGACAGGCTGGAGGCGCCGACGATCCTCCTGCCCTTCTTCAATTCACCCGACGGCTTCACCGGCGCGCCGAAGTGGAGTTACCAATTCGCGGCCGATTACACCTTCGCCGTGGCCAATGTCGGTCAGGTCTCGCTGCACGGCGACTATTATCACATCGACAAATATCTGCAGGGGCCGGTGCTGCTGCCGGGTTATCACCTCGTCAGCCTGAACGCGCGGATCAGCGAGTTGCGCGGCCTGCCGATCAGCATCACCGCCTATGTCGACAACCTGCTGGACCACCAATATGTCCAGAACATCATCTTGAGTTCGAACAGCTTCGGCATCAACTCCGGCAGCTACGCGCCGCCGCGCACCTACGGCCTGCGTGTCCGGTACGATTTCTAGGCGGTGGCACGGTCGGGCAGATCCTCCCTGTCAGCCTTTAGCCGCGTAAAATTGCGCGGCTACCGCCGTATCGAGATATTCCCGGCCTTCCACGATGCGCCCGGCCACATCGATCACGACCATATAGACATAGCTGTTGGCGTAGACGCCCTCGGCGAAGGTGAAGGCGCCCTGCGCCTCGATGGCGACGCGATCGCATTCGGCCGTGGTGCGGGTGATCTCCATCGCCCGCTTGCTCGATCGGCTGATCGTGCCGCGCAGTCCGGCCATCAGCGCGGCACGGTCCAGCGTACCCCAGCCCTGCACCCACCAAGTCGCGTCCGGGGCCAGCAGGCCATCGAGCGTCGCCAGATCGCCGGCCACGATCGCATCGAGGAAGGCAAGCGCGGTGCGGGTGGGCAAGCGGTCGTCAGGGGCAGCCGTCATGCCCCGATTAAGCACCAGCGACACCGGGCTGTCCACCGCAACGACCAGTTGAGAGGATGCGAGCGATGATCGCGGAAGAGATCCGGCACCACCAGCGCACCTGCCCGCTATGCGAGGGCATGTGCGGCATCGACGTAAGCGTGGCAGGGGACCGGGTCACGGCGATCCGTCCGTACAAGGCGAACGTCTGGAGCCGTGGCCACATCTGCCCGAAGGGGACGACGCTCGGCGAGCTGCACCACGATCCCGATCGCCTGCGCACGCCGATGATCCGCGAGGGGACAAATTGGCGAGAGGCCTCCTGGGAGGAGGCGTTCGCCCACGCGGACGCCCTGGCGAAAAGGGTAAGGGCGAAATACGGCCAGTCTGCCTTCGGCAGCTTCGGCGGCAACATGTCCGGCAAGGGCTTCGCCAGCGGCCGCTACATGATGCTACTCTACCGGCTGGCGCGCTTCGCCCAGAGCTTCTCTTCGTCCAGCGTGGATCAGCTGCCGAAGAATGTCAGCTCGTATCTGCTCTATGGCAACATGTGGAAGATTCCGATCCCGGATGTCGATCGCACCGATCTGTTCATCATGCTTGGCGCCAATCCGGCCGAGTCCAAGGGCAGCATCTTCTCGCATCGGGATGCGATGGGCGCGATCCGGGCGCTGCGCGAACGGGGCGGCCGGGTCGTCGTGGTCGATCCGGTGCGCACCCGCACCGCCGCCGCCGCCGACGAGTGGCTGCCGCTGCGGCCGGGCAGCGACGCGGCGTTCCTGCTCGCCATCGTGCATGTGCTGTTCGCCGAGAACCGCGTTCGGCTCGGGCCGCTGGAGGGGCTGGTCAACGGCGTCGATGCGCTGGCGGAAGCCGCAAAGGTGTTCCCGCCGGAACGCGTAGCCGGCTTCTGCGGCGTGGAGGCGGCGGTGATACGCCGTCTCGCGCGGGAGATCGCCGATGCGCGGGCGGCGGCCATCTATGGCCGCATCGGCACCTGCACGCAGGCGTTCGGCACGCTCGCCTCTTGGCTGGTGGATGCGATCGCGATCCTCACCGGCAATCTCGATTCCCTCGGCGGATCGATGTGGAGCACGCAGGTCGCCCCGCATCTCGATCTCGCGCCGCCTTATGCCAGCACCGGGTCCGTGACCGGTAAACCTTCCCGCGTGCGCGGCGTGCCCGCGATCCTCGGGCAATATCCCGCCTCCTGCCTCGCCGAGGAGATCGATACGCCGGGAGACGGCCAGATCCGCGGCCTGATGACGCTGGGCGCCAACCCCGTCCTCTCGGTGCCCGGTTCCGCCCGCCTCGATGCGGCGCTGGAGCAACTCGAATGCATGGTCAGCATCGACATCTACATCAACGAGACGACGCGTCACGCCCATGTGATCCTGCCGAGCCCGTCGCTGCTCGAACAGCCGCACTGGGACGTCTGGGCGTGGCCTTGGGCGCTGACCAGCGGTGGCCACTATTCGCCGATCCTGTTCGAGCCGACCGATCGCCCGCCCGAATGGCAGGTGATGGCCCGCGTCGGCGCGATCATGGGCGGTGTAGAGAACCCCGATCTGGACGCACTGGACGACGATTTCTTCGCGCGGATGTGCGATCAGGCCGGCATCGACCGGCAGACCGCCTTCGCCGCGCTGCCCGAGCATGGGCCGGAACGCATCCTCGATCTGTGCATCCGCTCAGGCCCGTTCGGCGACGGTTTCGGAGCGAAGCCGGACGGGCTGCGGCTCGACGATTTCAAGGCCGAGCCGAATGGCATGCTGCTCGGCCCCGCGGTGCCATTGGGCGCGAAGGCTATCACCACGCCGAGCGGGCGCATCGAACTGGCCCACCCCCATTTCCTCGCCGACCTGCCCCGGCTGGAAGCGGCGATCGACGCGCCGGACCAGGGGCTCGTCCTCGTCAGCAGGCGTCAGCTGCGCTCGCTCAATTCGTGGATGCACAACCTCAACACGCTGGTGAAGGGCAAGCCGCGCTGTACCCTGCAGATGCACGGCGACGATGCGATCCGCCTGCACGTCGCGACCGGCGACACCTGCGAGATCGAGAGCAGCGGCGGTATCGTCACCGCGCCGCTTGAGGTAACGGACGATATCATGCCAGGCGTGGTCAGCCTGCCGCACGGCTGGGGCCATGATCGCGACGAAGCGCATCTCGGCATCGCCCGCCTCCACGCCGGCACCAACATCAACGAATTGAGCCCGGCCGAGATGATCGATCCCGCCTCGGGCAATGCGGTGCTCAACGGCATCCCGGTGACGGTGCGCCGCGTGGCGTAGAGCTACCGTATCTCGGCGATGGCATGGGTGGCTGGGCGACGCAGGCCACGCTTTCAGTTGTTGTCAGCGATTGGCACTGTCCTCTCATCCCTCTCACCGGATGTCGCATGCCCTCAGCCCCTTCCGAAATTTCATTGCCCGCGCCGTTGCCGGCCCGCACCCTCGCCGCCCTGTCGGCGCCGAGCATCGCTTTGTCGGCGCTCAGCCTGCCGCTCGTCGTCTACCTTCCGAGCTATTATTCGGGCAGCCTGCATCTGGATCTCGGCGTGGTGGGCGCTGTGTTCATGCTCGTCCGCGTGATCGACATCGCCTTCGATCCGCTGATCGGCGGCTGGATGGATCGCACGCACACGCGGATCGGACGCTACCGGCCGTGGCTGGTCGCGGGCGCGCCGATGATCATGGCGGGCATGCTGATGCTGTTCACGGCGTCGGCGGGCGTGGGGCCGGTCTATTTGGCGCTCTGGCTGATCGTGGCCTATGCTGGCTGGTCAGTCCTAGGCCTCGCGCAGCTGGCCCTCGCCGCTAACGCCTCGCCCGATTACCACGAGCGCTCGCGTATCTATGCCTGGTGGCAATTCGCCTTCATGCTCGGCATGGTCGCGACGATGCTGATCCCCAAGCTGCTGGCGCTCGTCGGGCGGCCGGGGCAGTCACAGGCGATGGCGACGATGGCATGGTTCGTGGTGATCGTGACGCCCTTACTCACCGGCTTCACCTTCTTCGGCGTGCGGGAACGCGCGGCGCCGGACGCGACCCACAAGGGCGGCATGCGCGCCTATCTCCGCCTGGCGGTGCGCGCCGACGTGCGCATCGTGCTGGCCGGCGAACTGCTGCTCGGTCTCGCAGCGGGCACGACGACGACGCTGGCGTTGTTCTTCTTCGCGCTGGCAAAGGGCATCGCGCCGGCCGATGTCGGCATCATCCTCATCGGGCAGTTCGTGATCGCATTGTGCGTGATGCCGCTGTGGACACGAATCGCCGGGCGGCTAGACAAGCACCGCGCGTTGGCCCTTGCCGCTGTCGGATCGGGCGTGGTGCAGATCCCGCTCTATCTGATGCCGGCGGGCAGTCTGCCGATCGCCACAGCCATCTTCGCTGTCTATATCGTGCTTGGAATCCTGTATGAGAG
>CAXTTS010000008.1:0-4951 GCA_964247265.1 uncultured Sphingomonadaceae bacterium | reverse complement strand
GGTCGGGCTGTTCTACGGCGCGATCGCCATGCTGCCCCGCGCGATGATCGCCGACTGCGCCGATGCCAGCCGTCTGGATACAGGCGGTGACAGCACCGGCCTGCTGTTCGCGCTGCTGATCGGGGTATGGAAGATCGGACAGGCGCTTTCGGTGGGACTGCTTTTCGCCATCCTCGACTGGATGGGCTTCCGGCCGGCACTGGACGCGATCAACCCGCCGGCCGCGCTGATGCGCCTGCAGTGGCTCTATTGTTTTCTGCCGCTGGGGCTGTCGCTCACAGCGGCCGCGGTGCTTCTGCGCTACCCGTTGACGAGCGCGCGCCACGCGAGGATCCGTGCCGCTCTTTTGGGAGCGGCCTAGATCCTGTTACTCCGCGAAGTAGCGCGCGTGGAACGAGCCATCCTCGTGGAAATGGTAGGTCTCGCCGCTGTAGCGCACGGCCGGGCGATCGCCGACATCGGCCTTGTTAGCCATCATCGCCATCGCTTCCGATCCGTTCACGATCAGATGGAGAATCTCGATCTGCACGACCGCGGCATAATCGTCCCACATCTTGAGCAACGCGTCCCATCCCTCCTGCACGCCGGTGCCGACCGGATTTTCGAAACGGAACCCGCCCGGCGCCATGTCCTTGTACAGCGCCATGAAGGCATCCCTATCTCCCTCATTCCACAACCGGATGGACTCGACGACGAAGCTGCGGATCTGCTCGGATGTGGGGAGGGTCATGGGTCGGCTCCGATGAGAAGGCTGATCCCTTGATGTGCGTCGCCGCGACGACTGGAAAGCGATCGCGCTATCGCTCAAACGCGATTGCTGTCGGCGACGCGCCTGTCAACGAGCGGGTCATCGCCACCTATACGTCAGCCGGGCTGCTGCCTTGACCCTATATAGTAGCTAGTAGGGGCTTCGCGCGACCGGGCCGAGCCCAACCGCCTGTCAGGTCGGCCTTAACGCTCCCCAGCTTCTGCCATTTGTTCATGTCATCCGATCGTCGCTGCCCTTGACTGGCTGCTACTGATTGGACCGGAACGCCGGCTCGTGAGCGAACAAAATCCGCTCGTCATCGCGCCAGGCGCCTTCCCGAATAGCAGCGATGACGCCCGCGAGAGCCTTTCCGCCGTAAACCGGAGCGGGCAGCCGCCCTACGATCGAACCATCAGTCGTACTGCCGCGAACATCGCTTCGGTGGCGCTCCATAGCCCTCGCCAAGCTGTGCGAGCATGTCCGGGTCATCGACCGCACACACCGCTTGCCCGGCCAAACGATCTACGACTGGCGCCATTATCTGGTAGTGGTCCAGCGCAAGCCTGGCGCTCTGCGCAACGGTGCGCCTTGTACTGGTTTGCCCGATGCTCTCCGGCAATTGCGCCAACAGCTGCTCAGGCGGACAGGTGGCGACCGGGGCATGGCCTCGATATATTGGCGCTCGTGCTCCGACACGACGAACAGGCGGTGCTCTGCGCGGTCGAACTGGCGCTTGAGGCCGGCGTCGCGACCAAGACGCATATCCTCAACCTCCTGCATTGGCTGGTCGACGGCAAGACCGCCAGTGTCGCGCCCATCGCTGCGCCTCAGGCGCTCGTTCTGCGCCGCGAGCCTCTGCTCCCCGCCTCGATCTCGTCGTACTCGATGAACTGGGCTACCTGCCGTTCAGTTCCTCGGGCGGCGCCATGCTGTTCCACCTGCTCAGCAAACTCTACGAGCAGACCAGCGTCATCATCACCACGAAGCTCAGCTTTAGCGAATGGGTCGGCGTCTTCGGTGACGCCAAGATCACCACCGCGCTCCTCGACCGGCTCACCCACCATTGCCACATCGTCGAGACCGGAAGCGGCAGCTTCCGCTTCCGCGTCCGCTCAGAGGCCGGCAAGCCGAAAAGGAGAAGGCTGCAACTTGACGCGCGGCCTCGCGGGCCAGACATTAACCCACGACCCGGGTCACTTCTCGATGAAAACGCCGGGTCAACTCTCCGTGCAAATCAACAGGCCGTCTGCAGCAAGCCCGATCGCTTTTGCACGCTGTCAAAGGACATCTCGGCCCCGCAGATTGAGGATCATCGCGTCCGCGCCGCTCGCCGCCGCTTGGTCGATCGCTGGCACCGACAGCATCATGCCGGCACCTTCAGCAGCATGGCGGTGCGCGTGCAGCGGCAAACCACCTCGTCACGCTGATTGAGCAGCTCGTGCGCGAAGGTGACGACGCCAGCGTTCGGGCGGGATCGGCTCTCGCGCAACTCGACCACCTCGGAGCGGGCGCGCAGCGTGTCGCCGATGAACACCGGCTTTGGCATCACGAGCTTGTCATAGCCGAGATTCGCCACGAGCGTGCCGAGCGTCGTGTCGCCGACCGAAAGCCCGATCATCAGCGCGAAGGTGAAGGTGCCGTTGACGAGGATGCGGCCGAACTCGCTGGCCTTTGCCGCCTCCGCATCGATGTGGAGCGGCTGCGGGTTGTGCGTCATCACCGAGAACAGCAGATTGTCGGTTTCGGTGACGGTTCGGCGGATGTCGTGGTCGAGCCGGTCGCCGACGGACCATCGGTCGAAGTATCGGCCGGCCATCACTCCGCCTCCAGCGGCTTGATGCTCATCAGCAAGGCGCCTTCGCTCACCTGCGCGCCTTCGCTGGCGTCGAGTTCGTCGACGATGCCGTCGAACGGCGCGACCAGGCTGTGCTCCATCTTCATCGCCTCGACGGTGACGAGCTTCTGGCCCTTGGTCACCGCCTCGCCCGCTTGCACCGCGATGGCGATCACGCGGCCGGGCATCGGCGAGAGGATCGCGCCGTCGCCGGCTGCGTGACCGGCCGACCCTTCGGCGCGCCACGGCCGCAGCCGCCACGTCTGCCCCGCCTCGCTCACCAATGCTTCGGCCAGCGTCGCGGTGCCCGCGCTCCTTACCGCGATGGTGACGCCCTCGCCGTTGAGCAGGAACCGCGCCTCGCGACGGGCATCGGCATTGAGCCGGAAGCCCAACGGGCCGACCGGCACCGCGATCATCGCCTCGCCCGCCTGCGTCAACGCCGCTTCGCTCGGCCGCTCGGCCGGCATCAACGCCTCGCCCTCGCGCGCGATCAGCCCGGTATCGAGCCGCGCCGCGGCGAAGCTCGCATTGTCGAGCGCGCGGACGAGGAAGCCGGCATTGGTGCGCAGCGGCCAGATCACCGTGTCCGACAGGGCCGCCTTCAACCGGGTGCGCGCCGTTTCGCGATCCGGGCCGGAGGCGATGACCTTGGCGATCATCGGATCGTAGAAGGGCGAGATCTCCGCGCCTTCCTCCACGCCGGTATCGATCCGGCAGCCGCCGCCGATGCGGAACCTGTCGAGGCGCCCGATGGAGGGCAGGAAGCCTTTGGCGGGATCCTCGGCGTAGAGCCGCGCCTCCATCGCCCAGCCGTCGATCGCCAGCTCGTCCTGCCGTTTCGGCAGCGGCTCGCCCGACGCGACGCGCAATTGCCACTCGACGAGATCCTGCCCGGTGATCGCCTCGGTCACCGGATGCTCGACCTGAAGCCGGGTGTTCATCTCCATGAACCAGATGCGGTCGGCGCTGAGCCCGTCGCTTCCATCGGCGATGAACTCGATCGTGCCCGCGCCGACATAATCGACCGCCTTCGCCGCATCGACCGCCGCACGGCACACCGCCTGACGCGTGGCCTCGTCCATGCCGGGCGCGGGCGCCTCCTCGATCACCTTCTGGTGACGGCGCTGGAGCGAACAGTCCCGCTCGAACAGATGGACGACGTTGCCGTGGCTGTCGCCGAACACCTGCACCTCGATATGGCGCGGGTTGGTGATCCATTTCTCCAGCAGCACCTGCTCGTTGCCGAAGCTCGACGCCGCCTCGCGCTGGCAGGAGACGAGCGCGTCGAGGAAGTCGCCGGCGGCGTCCACCTTGCGCATGCCCTTGCCGCCGCCGCCGGCGACCGCCTTGATGAGCACGGGATAGCCGATCGCGTCGGCCTCCGCCTTCAGCCGTTCGGGGCTCTGGTCGTCACCGAGATAGCCCGGCGTGGTGGGCACCCCCGCCCGCTGCATCAGCATCTTGGCCGCGTCCTTGAGGCCCATCGCGGTGATTGAGGACGGATTGGGGCCAACCCAGATCAGGCCGGCATCCTGCACGGCCTGCGCGAAGCCGGCATTCTCCGACAGGAAGCCGTAACCGGGATGGATCGCCTCGGCGCCGGTCTCCTTCGCGACGGCGATGATCCGCTCGCCGCGCAGATAGCTTTCGCGCACCGGCGACGGGCCGATATGGACCCCCTCGTCGGCCATGCGGACGTGGAGCGCGTTCGCATCCGCATCGGAATAAACCGCGACCGTGCGGATGCCGAGGCGGCGGGCAGTGCGGATGATCCGGCACGCGATTTCGCCGCGATTGGCGATGAGGAGCGAATCGATCATGCGCCTGTGCCGATCTGCTGGAAGGTTATGAAAGTTACGGTACGTGGCGGGGTGAGGCGCCTCCCCCACGAATCCCGCAAGCGGATCGTGGCGGCAGGACGGCGGCAGGGCATGGCAGGCAGGATAGCCCGCCCCCCTGCGGGTAGGACAGCGGCGGGAGGACCCATCGCCATCACATCCGGAACAGGCCGAACTGCGCGCGTTCCGGGATCGGCGCGTTCAGCGTGGCGGAGAAGGCGAGGCCGAGGACGTCGCGGGTCTGCGCGGGATCGATGATGCCATCGTCCCACATCCGCGCGGTGGCATAATAGGGATTGCCTTCATCCTCATATTTCTGGCGGATCGGTGCCTTGAAGGCTTCGGCCTCTTCCGGCGTCCACTTTTCCGCATCGCGGTGGACCGTCGCCAGTACCGACGCCGCCTGTTCGCCGCCCATCACGCTGATCCGCGCATTGGGCCAGGTGAACAGGAAGCGCGGCGAATAGGCGCGGCCGCACATGCCGTAATTGCCCGCGCCGAAGCTGCCGCCGATCAGCACGGTGATCT